>NZ_CAJODJ010000030.1:0-23643 GCF_905233225.1 Methanobrevibacter sp. UBA212 | reverse complement strand
ATTTCCATCCAAATCTTTAATGGTCCATTTTCCATTGTAGTTACCAGCAACAGCAGCACCCTTGTCAGGTACAATAGGATAGCCAGAGTCATCGCTGTCGTTACCGCAAGCGGTAAATCCCAGTGTGCATGCAAACAATGCAATTGCTATATATAAATACTTTTTCATTGTTCTATACTTTTAAATTATTAATAACCAGGATTCTGCTTCATGTCAGGAGAAGTGTTAGAGCTCAACTCTGTTGTAGGAATTGGGCGGTACCACTTAATCTCACCTGCACCATTGCTCATTTCAGCTACAGAAGTAATGTAGTTGTTGTAAGCAACGTTGTACTTAACCAACTGATGTGTACGGCGGAGGTCCATGAAGCGCTGACCCTCTGCGTAGAGCTCACGAGCGCGCTCGTCGAGTACTAGGTCAACCATCTGGAGAGTTCCGTGTGTGTAACCTGGGTCGTAAGCAGCGAGAGTTGTGATAGGAGCAGCGTGTGCACGATTACGAACATCGTTAATCTTAGCAATACACTTGTCATTCTGACCCATGAGCATGTAAGCCTCTGCAGCAACGAGATAAAGGTCTGAAGCGTGGAGAACTACGATGTCACGATAGTCTTCTGAAGTGTTCATGTTTGACTGTGGAGTCTGCGGATCATCCCACTTCTTTACAGAAGGAGTGAAGTTCAGACGACTCTGCAGTGTAGCGTCGTTGTATGTTCCGCTAACAGCTGCATCAATGTTCTTTGAACTTCCCTGTCCCCACTGGTGGAACTTTTGAGCCTTTTTGCAGCAACAGCATCCAACTCATCAATGAATATGATGGCAGGAGCCTTTTCTTTGGCGAGTTCGAACACTTCACGAACAAGCCTTGCACCTTCACCTATGTACTTTTTAACAAATTCGGAAGCTACAATCTTAATGAATGTTGCATTGGTTTCATTAGCAACCGCCTTTGCAAGCAGGGTTTTACCGGTTCCAGGAGGTCCGTATAATAATATTCCTTTAGGAGGTTCTAT
The DNA here is from genome assembly GCF_905233225.1 of Methanobrevibacter sp. UBA212. NCBI lineage: Archaea > Methanobacteriati > Methanobacteriota > Methanobacteria > Methanobacteriales > Methanobacteriaceae > Methanobrevibacter > Methanobrevibacter sp. UBA212. The sequence goes on along the minus strand of NZ_CAJODJ010000030.1, from coordinate 22,631 downwards.
TCCTACCCTTTCAAACAATTCAGGTTCGGTTAAAGGAAGTTCGACTGTTTCCTTAACTTCAATGATTTGATCTTCCAAACCACCGATTTTATCATATGTGATGTCAGGCTTGGTTTCAATTTCCATTCCGGAAACATTTGCATCCTTCTCGGACGGCAATACTTCAACTATACCGAATGTCTGTTGATTTAAAGCCACCCTTGAACCAGGCACCAATAATTTTTCATCTAAGAATTTTGAGTAATTAACAAGAAAACTAGGTCCAGTGCTGCTTTTAACTGTCATTCTATGATCATCTAATACTTCTGTAATAGTAGCAAGCACTAATGGAGGGGATCTGAATCTGTCTACTTCTGATCTAAGAGATTTAACTTCTCTTTCAAGTCTAATCTTTTCATTTTCTATTAAGACTTTATCCTTTTCTAATTTCCTAACTTTCCACATTAAGTTACTTTTAGCTTTGGATTTTTCTTCTCTTAAAATATCAATTTCCTCTTGTAGATAATCTACCTTTTGGATTAACTGCTCTTTTGAAGAATTTTCCAAATCATTAAAATCATCCATGTGAATCATCTCCAGTTAGTTTAAAATTTTAACAACATGTTACTTTAATAACAATTAGTAACTTTAAAGTATTTAAAGGTATTCATTTTAATTTGTACTAACAATTATTATATAACATTAATAATATATATTAATTTAGAAAAAATTGAGGAACTGATTACTATGGAATGTGAAATTTGTGGCAAACCAGTGCCAGAAAACAATCCAATAAGAGCAAAGATTGAAGGATCAGTAATGGTTGTATGTAAAGAGTGCTCAAAACTTGGAAAAGTTCAAAAAGCACCGCCTAAACCAAAATTCGTTAAGCAAAATAAAAAGAATAATAACAAAAGGCCTGCAACCACAAGGAACAAACCTTACTCCAGAAACGATGAACCTTCAGAAGAACTAATTGAAGACTTCAGCTTTGAAGTCAGAAAAGCCAGGGAAGCAAAAAACTGGTCCCGTGAAGATTTAGGTAAAAAGATAAACGAAAGGGTTTCAGTAATAACAAGAATTGAAACCGGCAAAATGACTCCAGACACCAAACTTACAAAAAAACTAGAAAGGACACTGGACATAACCCTGCTTGAAAAAGTAGACAACATTGACTTAAATCAATTCATCAATAATTCATCTGGAGAAAGAACATTAGGCAACATCATGAAAATTAAAAGAAAATAGCTATTTTACATAGCTATTCAGCTTATCATTTCTGATATGCCTTTCCTTTTTATTTATTTTATAATCAATCATCCCATCATTGATGGCTTTAGTGGAATGATACTGGCTGAACTCTTCAGCACTGTTTAAAACATATTCCAATTTGGAATAGGCACCATATTCATCACTAACAACTACAACGTGAGCCGGAGGATGAATCTTTTTAACCTGCATAATGCTTAAGGTAGTGTCCTCCTTTACAAAGAATGCAATGGCAACATTGGATTTGGTTTTAAGTTCGGAATTCAGGATTCCTTCAACCAATGAATCTGCAAACTTTGCATCGACAACCTTAGGTTTTGTAGTCAGGTTCAAGTTACCATGACGCTCCATATCTGCAATTGCACTAAGCAATTTGGAATTGTTTTCTCCTCTAACTAATATCAACGCCATGATAATCACCTATTCTGGAAGGATTTTAATAATCTTGATCTGAATACGACTAAAAGTATTAAAATGATTCCTACAGCAGTTTGAATACTGCCCAATATGTTCAGAATGTTACCGTCAATAGGCAAGTCCCATGCAGGAGAAGACCTGTCTCCCGGAAGTGCATTGAAATAGACACCTACCGCTTTGGAACCTTGCTTGACGTTAATGTCTTTAGGTTCCACATGGTCAACACCCATGATAAGCCCATTTTTAATTGCTCTGTTTACTGAACCTGCAATAGCTGATGCATCATATCCGTATTTTGCAACGGATGCCTCAACAATTTCGGATGTGGTTTCCGCCAAGCCAGGTTTGTCACTTCCATAAACTGCAACGCTGACCGCATTCGGACTTATGGTTAATGCAGAACCCAATGCCTCATATGCATGAACAACTCTGAGATTTGCTCCACAAACAGGACATTTGTCGTATGATTCGGCTTTAGGATAACCCATACCCCATCCGCAATCATCACAGAGTTTTGAGTATTCATCATCCATCGGATAACCTGTCTGATTCATGTCAACAGGAGTAAACATGTCGTCTGTTGAAATTCCAGAAATTAAATTTACTCCACCACCACCGTATCTTTCACCGGAGTCCTTGGCCACTTCACCCATTGCCTCTGAAAGAATTGTGGTTGCAGGGTAACCGTCCCTGATCATCTTTCCGATATTCATTGCTGTTTCTTTTCTGACAGTATCAGCAGTACCGTATAACGGATTTCCTTCAGTGTTCCTTAAGTGAATAATAGCTCCTTTTTGACCAGGCTGCAATGTAGCCACACCACTGGTATACGGAGTTACCTTAATATCATGGCTTGCATCATCAACAGTGATTACATAAGCATTAAAAGAACCTCCAATAGCTGCACCAATACTTGGACCGCCAACTACCAGACGAGCTCCATTAAATTGAGAAGCGAGGGATGCCGCAGAAGCTGCAGAAGCATTATTTTCCAAATTAGCTACCGCATCAATAACGGAATCCAACCTTGTATCAGAACTACCAGTACCCCCAGAGAGCACTGCAAAATGATTATTTTTAGACATTAAAAATGTAGACTGGAACATGTTTTCTGCAAAAGACATACTCCCAGCTGCTGCCCCATTAGGGTCCTTACCGGAAGGGTCTGTAATAACAATAATGTTACAAGTAGCTGCAACGCTACTCATTGTCATCAAAAATACGATTAAAAAAACAATAGACATGTGGAATTTGGTTATCTTCATCCAGTCACCCCACCCGTCTGATTCTTTAATTCAACAGATGAAAAGTCTTCTATTACGGTTACTGTAACAACACCGGTATTTTTATCAACCTGCACATCCGCAGCAGTAATTGGTTCAACAGATGTACCTGGTACTGTCGACCGTGTTGCAAACTCTTGAGCCGTCTGTATCGCATCCTGCAGCGAAACTTCTCTTTTGGAAGTTTTTAAAATATCATCATAGATGACACTTCCATCCCTGAAACCTGCCTGCATAACGTTATATCTAACAGTGTCTGCGGGAACAATATCATTGCCTTTAACAATGACTCCAGAAATAGGAATACCGTCATCAATATCAGTAGATGAAGCAAATGCAACATATGTGATTAAACGACCGCAAAGAATTAAAATAAACGCTAATAATAAAATTATTAATGTGTCTCTCCTAATCTTTATAAACATGTTCATATCCTCATAGTCTCATATTCTTTTAAAAAGAATGAATTTATACATTTATTATATTAAATCAATATAATATTTAAATTTATATTATGTCTGATAAAAGTGACTCGGCAGGATCCATTCCCTGAGCACCAATCAACAAAATTATATCATCTTCATCAGCTTTTTTATAGACTTCACTAAGACAGTCCTTCAAATTATCAAAATGAGTATATTTTATGTTGTTTTCGTTTAGAGTATTGAAAAATACCTCTCTTTCATCATCTTCGACAAAGTTCAATTCATTTACAACATCATTGCTTGAAGACAAATACAATTCTATATTATCATTCATGGATTCGACCAATGCATCAACATTCAACTGGTTGATTTCAACTCCTCTGGAACCTCTTATTGCACAGGCAACATGCAACTTCCGATTTTCAGGAAGCAGCTTGAGGGTTTCTGAAATTGTAGCCTTTATTCCATCTGGATTATGTGCAAAATCATCATATATCAGAGGTTTGTCATTCAACTTAGCAAATCGTCTGTTCAACGCCTTATATGTCTTAACGCCTTCTACTATTTTATCAATGCCTATTCTCAAAGAGATGCATGCCGCAATAGCGGATAAAATGTTTTGGATAAAATGATTGCCTTTAAACGGCAACTCATCAATTGTTAAAATAGGCTCTCCATTATAGATTATTGCATCGCCGTCAAAGTACACAGCGTTATCCTTATCAAGCTCAGACATTGAGGTGAAAAACGGATGTTCAGCCTCCAATGACCTTACTCTCTCATCATCATAATTCAAAACAGTGATTCCTTTTCCAATAGCTTCAGGAACTGCCTTAATCTCATTATAAACGTCATCAATTGAGTTTACAAGACCGATATGGTCCATAGCAATATTTGTTATTACACCAACTGTCGGATTAACCGCCCTGCTCATCAGTGCAGCATGGTTTTCCATCAGTTTTCCCAGCCATCCCTGAACTTCCGATACCTCAATAACCAAATAATCAATGTGACTGTTTTTCCTCACTTCATCTGAAATCAATTTGGAAACCATAGGGTCGATTAAGGTATTGAATTCGGATTCGCTGTCCGTATTTGTCAATACATGAAAACCTGCATTATTCAAAATGTGATAAATCAAGTGTGATGTTGTTGACTTTCCGTTTGTTCCTGTAATCACAACATTCTTGGAAAGTGGAGAATCATTCTGTATGGTATGTGAAAGCGCAAATGCATTTGCAAGTTCGATCTTATCTGTGATAATCAACGGAAATCCCAATCTGTTTGCAGCTTCAATGGCCCCATCCTTTGGATTTTGTGTAATTAGGCATGCAATGTTTTTATTGAATGCCATTTCAATGCCTGTTGCGTTAATCCAATGCCTTATGACAATATCTCCGGTATGGGCATCATTTAAAAATGTGAATCTTCCGCTAAATCCATCGATTGAGAAAAATTCATCATTGCCGACAATTCTTCCTTCAACGGCACTAACCAGATCACAGATGTTTTCCAACTTTTCAGGCTTTGAAATCCTTAATGCGAAATCACTTGCGGCATCAATGTCATCTATAATAATCATTGGAAAGTTTAATCTGTTTGCAGTCTCAATGGCTCCGTCTCTAGGTTCGGGAGTTATCAGGCATGCAATGTTTTGATTGAATGCCATTTCAACACCCACAGGATCAACCCATTCCCTAATGACAATGTCTCCTGTGTGGGCCTCATGCAAAAAAGTGAATTTTCCAGTAAATCCGTCAATTGAGAAAAAATCATCATTTCCTATAAGCTTTCCATTTATAGAGTCAGCCAAATCTTGAATATCCATAAAAATCACCGAAATAAATTAGAATAAGTACATCTTAGCCAGTAAACCTACAATACACAATAATGCTGTAGCTCCCCAGTATGTTAAGATAATCTTTACTTCAGACATCCCATAATGGTTTAATGTATGGTGCAAAGGCTCTACCGGCAATTTGATAATATGTGCCCTGTGCAATAGGCTAACAATAACTGAAACAATCGGTACTCCCAATGCAAGAACTCCGAAGTATGGAATGTCACATACCAAAACGGCAGCCGCATAACCTGTACCCAATACAAATGATCCTGTATCTCCCATGAATATTGATGCAGGATACTTGTTGAATACCAAAAATCCTAAACATATTCCTGCCAAAATCAAAAATGGCGGAATGATAGTTGCAGGTCCAAACAGATAACCATAAATACAACATGAAATTGATGCGATTCCAACAATTCCCGCTGCAAGACCGTCCATACCGTCAATAAGATTTACTGAATTTATACATCCGAGAATTGCAATTACAACAACAGGAATGGCAAATATTCCTAATGTAAATCCTCCCAATGTAGTAACGGCACCGGTGAATGCCAAAAACATTCCTAAAACAATTTGACAAATGATTTTTTCAAGCTCTTCAGGCTCTGTCTTGATTGGAACCTCGCCGATTACCTCAACTTTGCCGTCTTTAAGCAGGTCATCCACTTCGGCCTTTGCCTTTGGAGTTGCAACACGAACTTCCTCTCCCGGCTCAACGTCCAATCTTCCTAAAGTGATGACCTCATCTGAAGTATTTACAACAATTTTTTGAATTTCCTTGACCTTAAGACCAATCAAATCGTCAACCAATCCTACAATTCCTCCGGCAAGCATAATGAATGATACAATCAATATTGGAATGTTCTGATAATATAGTGAAATAACAAAGGAAAGAGTAAATAAAAATGCTATTCCTCCCATTGTAGGAGTGCCGCTTTTATGTCTATGTTCACTAACTATAGGATTGTCAGCAATCCTTGCTTTCAATAATATTCTTTTAATATACCATGTGAAGAATATTGTAGCACATAATGTTATTAAAAAAAGAATTAACATATCTATATTATTCATTATACCACACTATATCATATTTTTATTACTTTAATATATTTATTGATAATAGTATTTAATTATAACTTATAACACAGACTTTCAGATTAATTTTTCAACAAGATTTTCAAGTTCCTGTTTGGAGTTTGCCCTTGCAGTAACCCTCTGATAACCTTCAGGCCCATGAACTACAAAATCATTGGCTTCAAAAGATTTGACGGGCTCGTTTGGTGCAGGACCGTGATAATTACCTATTGGAATTTCTGTTGAATAGAAATATTGAAGTTTGTCTGAAACATTGGATAGGCTGAACTCCCCGATGGCCATATTGACCAATTCACATAATGAGTTTACTCCACATGTTGCGGTGGTGAGATACCTGGTGCCGTTAGGCCTTGTATTTACTTCAATTGCATATAGCTGGTCATTTTTTCTGGAATACATGAAATCCATTTCAAATATCCCATCAGAATCCAGATTCCTTGCCACATTATAGGCAGTGTGCTGAACCAGGTTGTTGTCCAGTCCTTCAACCATGCATGGGCCGGTTTTTGTTTTATTCAGCGGATGGGTTCCTTCAAGAGTGGTTTCTCCCTTATATATTGGTGGAAGCGCCACATATTCCCCATTGAAACCTAAGACTTCAATGGATATCTCCGCACCTTCAATGAACTCCTCACATAATGCCTGGTCAAATTCCCTGAAATATTCCTCGACATCCTTGATTGACCTGGCAACCTTGATGTCCTTTCCGCCTTGTCCCTGACCTTGCTTTAGTACAACGGGAAAATCGATGGTCAACTCTTCAGGACCATTCAATATCTGATAATTTGGTGTTGCAACACCTATTTCATTGTAAAATTCCTTAGTCTTAATCTTATCGGAAGTTAACTCGACTGCCCTAACGCCTGCGGCAACTACTGGGATTTCATATTCCGCTTCGAGCTCCTCCTTCATGTGGGCGACATCAATCAGCGGAGGGTCAATTCCAATCAACGGAACAACAGCATCAACCTTTTGCATCAGTGCAACCTGTTTAGGCCCATCCATTCCACGCGGAACGATGAATACCTGGTCAGGCAAATCAAGGTTGATTGCATTCTCATTGGATTCTGTTAAAATGCTTTCTATTCCTTTAGATCTTACATACCAATCTAAATCATCATATAATCTTGAACCGATAAACAATAGCTTCATAATATAATCCCTTTTAGCTTTTCTATAAATTCATTAGCAGACTTTTCAACTTCCTTTGTTGGATTTGCTCCCCAATCCATGGTTTCAGGTTCGATGCCGACAAATATTATTCTGATTTCCGTGTCCTTTTCAAGGTATTTTACAAAGAAAGACAAAGACATCGAATGAGTTGAAAGGCCAATGTTTACAAATTCTTTTTTATCCACCACTTGCATATGGCCAGGATTGGAGTCCATCAGGCAGGCATCCACAATTATAAGGTGGGTGGGGTTTTCCTTTCTGATTTTGCCGGTGAAGTTTTCAGGCACGGTTCCGGCATCAATGAATAAAAGGTTTTCGTTTTCAATGTTTTCACCCTTAAGCTTCTTTATGATAAATGGACCTACTCCATCATCACTTTTAAGCTCATTGCCTACTCCAAGCACTATCAATTTTTCACAATCTGTCAAAAAATCGCTTAATTGAGATTCAAAGCCCACATTTTCACCTACAGATATCGAGTTTTTATACTCTCAATCCCTTTTCCCATACTATACTTTATCTCTACATGTATAAAGTCATTTACCCTTACCCTCTTTTCATCGAGAGGTATCATCAATGGAGGATTTAACATTGGCAGAGGCCCTGCAATTATATCATCGTCAAGTATTGTGTAGGTTGTGATTTTCAACCCGTTGAGCAAGGCGTCCTTATTGGCTTTTAAGGTGAAATTGGAACTGAATTCCGGATCAATGTCATCTGAAAAGTTGAATTGGGAATATGCCACTTCATCAGAAAGCACATCATATTCAGCCTCTTCGTCCCAGTGAATATGGTGCCTTTGCATATTAACCAGTTCGACCGTGTTGATAATTCCCTGGGGGATTATCCTTCCGCCATCCTTCAGGAATCTCCTTGCATAATTAAGGACCGGAATCTCCTCCTCATCAATCAGTGCGGTATCAAGCATCTCACAGACAATCAAATCGGCCGTTCTTGTGAATTCATGCTCCAAAACATCGCCGTTGATTACTTTAACGTTGTCAAAACTGGCCAGATTTTCCTCTGCACATTTGAATGCCTTGAAATCCGCTTCTATGGAGATTACTTCCTCAAACATTGAACTTAAAAAATATGATAAAACGCCACTCCCACAGCCCAAATCATATGCCAAATCGGTGTTTGAATCATACTGCTCAATAGCTTCATAAAAAACGGCCAACCTATCCGTATCCTTCAACAGGTCATGATGATAAGGAGTGGTTTTGAATTTCATGCAAAAAAAATAATAAAAAAAGAGAAGTTAGTGGGTGTGCGGATGGTCATGTGAGTGACCAGGTTCCTGGAAATCTTCTCCGTTTGCTGTACTTGTAAGTTTTACGTGTTCAACACCTTTAAGCCTCATTATCCTTTCGGTCAAATCACGAATTTCAGCAATATCCCCATTCACTACAACAATTTCCATACAGTATTTATCGGTCATGTGGATGTGCATGCTTGTATTGATTTCGTTTCTGAAGCTGTGCTGTATTTCTGCAAGGTTTTCCATGACTCCTGTGTAGTGATGATCATATATGATTGTTATTATACCTATTCTTTGCCCTTCCATGGAATTCATCCATTGATATCTGACAATGTAATCTTGAAGTGCATCACGAATTCCTTTTGAACGAGACTGGTATCCTCTTTCCTTTAATACTTCGTCAAAATCTGCTAGTAATTTTTTAGGTAGTGACATACTTATTCTCATCATAAAAAACACATCGTAATTTCAATAATTATATCAATATATAATTTTTAAGTTATATAAATATTATGATTAAATTAGAAAATAATATTACTTTGATATTAAGAAAAATGTAAAAAATATTATCCAACAAGGAGATAATACTCCCCGTCGTCTTTATTAATTGATTTTAAAAGGCCTTTGTTTTGAAGAGACAATATTATATGATACATCCTGAAATTGCTAAGTTCCAAATCCCCATACAACAAATGACCCTCTAAGGTATATTTAGAAACAAGATTCTTATCGTCAACCAACTCCTGAATAAGCTTATAGGAATCCTTTTCCTTTTGGTCCAATTCCAGCTCTTCCAGGTCCTTTTTGGAATTGACAGTGTTGATTTCCTTTTCGCTTTCAGATAAGTTTACCTTGTTATCCTTAAAAACAACCAAATCCTTATTCTGAAGCTCCTCTAAAATGTGAACCAAATCATATTCATGAAATCCAAGCTCCTTTCGCAGTATGCTGACTGGAACACCTTCAGGATATTCGATATCATATATTTTGATTTGGTTTAGAACAACTTCTTCATTACGGGTAATGTTAATCATATAATCAGCGAGTAAAATTGATATTAATAATTATAATTATAATAATACTTAAACATTTAGGACAATTGCATTTCATTTTCAAGGGCTTTTGCTTCCTGCTTGTTTTTCTCAGCAACCTCTTCAGGAGTCAAGTTAGCAGGTCTTGTGAAAAACAGCTCTATGTCATTGACAACCTGACATATGGACATGTGAACAAGCTCTTTCAGGGCCAAACTCTTTTCAACCCTGTTCATGGACTCGTCGGAGTAAATCCTATCCTTGTCATTATTATAGTCATTGCGTATTTTTTCCGGATCCAAATCTTTTTGAAGCTGGGATTCATCATAATCCTCAGTAAGAAGTAAAAAGCTGATTAGTTCATCCTTTTCATCACTGAAATCCTTTTCGGGATTGTCTATTACATCATAAAAATAGCTGCTTACAGACTGGAAAACATCTCGTGAAACATTGCCATTTATGATATTGTCAATGAACAGTTCAAAAGTATTTGTTATGTAATATTTGCCGTTTTCCTCATATGTGCTGAAAACAAGTTCATTTTCAATATTTGCAACATATTGAATTATTATAATGTCCTTTCCTTTTTCAAAGGATTTTACATCAAATCTGGAATTTTTTAACTTATAATCACTATTTGTCTTTAAAGCATTTTCGACATTTTCAATGTCCTCTTTTGAAATCTCCATGAAATCTTCAGTCATATTCTTACCCCATTACATAATAGTTATGTCAAAGTAATTAATAGTTTTTATTAATTATAAATTTTATAAATAAAATCATGATGCCGGAAGACATACTGGTTGAACTTGAAAAATTATCCGAAAATTCAGAAATCAGAAGATCACAGATAATGGAAATTCTAAAAAAATACGCACGCATCATATCCGTCCAGGATTTAATGCTGGCCACAGCTTATATAAGAAAAGACGGAGAATACATTCAAGAGCAATATCGTGAAAAATACCTGGAAATCTATATAAAGTATTTCATCATACGCATGAATGAAGTTAAGGAAAAAGAGGATTATGCCGATGAGGCAATTGACAAAACCGCATTGAACGAATCCTTTCCGTTACTTAAAAGAACATTTGAAACAGAAAGAATGTCCAATGCAAAAGATGATAAGTTTCCACTGATTTATGTCATTACCGCTCTTTACACAACATTTATTTTAGAGGAACCTATTCACCCTGTTGGAAGCGAATTTCCAGGGAACCTATCTGTTGAAGAAATTGACGGAGAATATTTCTGTCCGGTGAAAGATAACCAAAAGGACAATCCCAATGCGATTTGCCACTTATGTCTTGCCGAGCAAACCCCAGATATATGAGGTGATGATATGAACATATGTCTTTACGGATCCGGAAGCAGAAAAATAGACAAAATTTACACTGACGAAGCTTATAAATTAGGTTGCAGAATGGCTGATGAAGGCCATACCCTTGTTTTCGGTGGTGGAGATACCGGAATGATGGGTTTCTGTGCAAAGGGAGTTCATGACAATGGAGGAAAATCAATTGGCATTGCACCGGAATGGATTAGTGAATTTGAACCGTTATGCCCGGAATGCTCCAAATTCATTTATGTTGATTCAATGGATGAGAGAAAAAATGAGTTTTTAAACAATTCAGATGCATTCATTATTTCACCCGGAGGAATAGGGACTCTGGACGAATTTTTTGAAATCATCACACTGAAAAAGCTAAAGTGGCATGACAAGGAAATCATTGTGTTTAACATCAACCATTTCTATGACACCATGCTCGACATGATTGATGAGATGGGTGAGAAGGGTTTTTTGTATAAACAGGAAGAAATTTTTAAAACAGCAGAAGATATCGATGAAATCTTCAAATATTTAAGATAGTGATTGTATGGAACATGTCAAAAAGTTCGCGACACCTCCAAGAATTACATTAAAGAGAAGCATTCTGATATTCATTGGAAACGTGTTGGGAATATACATAATCAGTTTTTTCGGATTGGGCGTTACTGTAGGGGAGTTTGACGATATCGCATTATTGGTTATTTTTATAAGTATAGTCAATGCAGTCTTATGGCCATTGCTGACCAAAATATTCATGCCATTTTTAGTTTTAACCTTTGGTGTCGGGTCGCTGATTTTGAATGGATTGCTGCTCGGATTATTTGCTCCGCTATTCGATATAGAAATCAAGGGAATGGCAATAATTCTTGCACCCCTTGCAATGGCAATCGTCACAACAATAATGTCTTCAGTGCTTACTATAGAAGAGGACTCCTCATATTACAGGTCCGTTTATAGGGACGCTAAAAGGAAACGAAAGGGAGAAGTCAAAAATTATCCCGGATTGATCATTATTGAAATCGACGGGCTGTCATATGACGTGTTAAAGGAAGCCATTGACAAAGGATTGATGCCTAAAATCAAATCAATGATTGACGACGGAACACATACGCTTCGAAAATGGGAAACCGACCTGTCTTCACAAACCGGCGCAAGCCAGGCAGGAATACTGCACGGAAACAATGCCGACATCACCGCATTCAGATGGATTGAAAAGCAAAACAACAACCAGATGATGCAGTGTTCAGGTGTGAGCAAAGTCAAGACATTGGAGGAAAGAATCTCTGATGGGAACGGATTGCTTGTAGATAATGGCGCAAGCAGGTCCAATTTATTTTCAGGAGATACGGACAATGTCATCTTCACATTCAGTAAAATTTTAAACCTCAGAAAATTATACAACAGAGCATGGTTTTCAGTTTTTTCAAATCCAAGTAATTTTGCGCGTATCGTCTTATTGTTCATAGCAGAAATGATTCTTGAGATAATCTCCCAGATAAAACATAGGGTTTTAAATATCCGGCCTAGAATTAAACGTGGAATAGCTTATATTATAGTAAGGGCCGTAACCAATGTGTTTTTGAGAGAAATAAACACCTCAACATTGGTTGGAGACATGTTAGTTGGAGATATTGATGTAGCATACTCAACATATTTGGGCTATGATGAGATAGCTCATCATTCAGGAGTCCGTGACGAGGATTCATGGTTTGCGCTTAAGGGAATGGACAAACAGATCAGGCGTTTAGTCACTGCAACAAAATACACACCCCGAGATTATCAGTTCGTCATCCAATCAGACCATGGCCAGACAAACGGAGCCACATTCAAGCAGAGATACGGCGAGTCCTTTGAGGATTTTGTCAAATCCCTACTTCCAAAAGACATGAAGATGTTTGCCAAAATGTCATCCAATGAAGACCACTACGCGGAATCCTTCATTCCATTAACCAAAAACAATGATGATTTGATTGATGAAAAGGAAATGAAAGATATGGGAGATTCTGAAGTTATTGTGCTGGCATCAGGCAACCTTGCAATGATTTATTTGACCCAATGGAACTATAGGCTAACCTATGAAGAGATCAATGCATTTCTTCCCAATCTGATTCCCGGAATAATCAACAATGAATACATCGGTTTCATTGTTGTTAAATCCTCAGAACATGGGAATCTGGCTATTGGAAAAAATGGAACTTATTACCTGGATACTGACAGGATTGAAGGTGAAAATCCGCTTGAAGGATTTGGTAAAAACATCGCAGGACACATCAAAAGAAACGTGTCCTTCAAATACACACCGGACATTCTTGTCAACAGCTTTTATGATGCTGAAAAAGATGAAGTATGCGCTTTTGAAGAGCTGGTGGGAAGCCATGGCGGTGCCGGAGGAAGCCAATCAGAACCGTTTATCCTATATCCTTCAGATTGGGATATCGGCATGGAGGAAATCATTGGCGCTGAAAATATCTATAAAATACTGAAAACAAGTCTGAAAAATCTGAAAGAAGGTGCAGATAATGATAAGTGATGGAGAAGTTTTGAGAATAGCCGAAAGAATAGAGGATGCAAACAACATAGACATTAAAGAAACTATCGAAAAGGCCTCAACTGCAGGATATCTTGGTGAAGAACACTTTTACTGTACAGTTATTGAAGAAGGTGGAATTACACATATGGTGCCTGAAATTTTCGGAGACATGCACAAGTCCATGAAACTGGACAACCTTTACTTCGACATAATCTCCAAGGCACTGGACCATGAAGGCATTTACATATCCCTCGGATACTGCGCCACCAATCTACTTATTCAAGACGACAAATGTTCTGAAATTATAGAATATGATGATTATGACCTTGATGAAGACGAATACGAATATATGATGGAATATGCCCTGATTACCGCTGATGACATTAAAAAGTTCAGGGTTTATGCAGAGGAAGGCATTGCTGGCCATGAGAGAATGGAGGATGTCGGACTGATCATCAACATCATCGACGGAGATTACAAGGCTTATTTTGCACTAAGGTCAACAGACCAGTGCATGTCCAGCTTCAGAGTGCTTCCATTCACTGACAGGTATCCGAAAGAACATCCATTATCACTTATGAATCCGATCAACAAAATTTTGATTGAAATGATTGACAGAACAATAGTCAGAAAAACTTTAATTTAATGAAAAATATACAATATATTATGCCTATCAAAAAAAATTACGCAATTGCAATAATGGATACTGAAAAAATTGACGAATTTGATGAAATCATATCCAAATACACCAATGCAATTAAGAAATCCTATTCACATATATTTTTTGACACACAGCCAGTCAGTTCAGAAGACATCACCCACGACATTACATTTTTCCGATTGGAAGGTGAAAGCGAATCCCTTTTGGATGAAAAAATAAACAAGATAATTGAAGAGCTAAACGAACTGGATTCAGATTATACCCTTAGAGATGAAGAGAGCGGAAAAATGATTGTAGCCATTGATTTTGTAGGCATGCTGATAATCAAGTTCAACGATATCGACCGTATCAGTGAAGGAACCTACAAAAGAATAGATGAATTGAAAAAAACAAAAGGGGAATTTGGATACTGCAAGGGATACAAACCTGATTTTCGTCCAAGGGAAGGGACCCAAATTGAAAATGTGAAAATTCATCCTGAAAAGATCTTCTTATTTTCCGATTCAAGGGAAAACATTTTGAAATTAAAGGATTACCTGTCCGAAAAGGTTATTGAAATAGATTCAAATTTAAAAGTAGAGTTTAAGCCGTTCACATAGTCTAAATCTTGCAATATTTAAAAAAAAATGTATGCAAAAAGAAAAAAAGTAAAGAAATAATATTATTTCTTAATTGAGTTTATAGCGCTTTGTGCACCTTGTTTTACAAAGCCGCTTTCATCATCAAGCAATTTTTCAAGTTCAGGAATTGCCTTTTCATCACCAATATTTCCAAGGGCCCATGCAGCGGCTCCCCTTACTTTCCAGTCCTCATCGCTTAATGTTTCGATTAATGGATCAACAGCAGGTTCGCCCATACGTGAAAGTGCAGTTGATGCTTCCCTTCTGACCAATTTGTTGTTGTCTTTTAAAGTGTCGATTAATGCAGGAATTGCTTTAGGGTCATTAATTGCTCCCAACAAAGTAGCTGCATTTAACCTTATTTGTTTTTTTCTACTAGATAATGCTTCAATTAAAGGGTCAACTGCTTCATCAGCTCTTAATTCTAATTCTCCAACAGCATCTTCAACAACGAAGTCATCTTTATCGTTTAATAATTCAATCAATTCATCGATACTTCTTTCCATTTTAATCCCTCTTTCAAATTAAAGGCGTTTAACTACTATTACTATGTAATTAATATCATTTATATATAGAGTAGTATAAAAGTATTTCGATAACATACGAACAAAATTAAAATTATATAATATGACACCAATATTATTAATATACGAACAAAATTGTATTAAGTGAAACAATGTATAATATCGCAATAATTAGTGGAGACGGAATAGGTCAGGAAGTAATGGACTCCTGCGAGTATTTGCTCGATAAGCTAGACATAGAATTTAGTTTTGATTATGGTGAAGCAGGTTTTGACTGTTTTAATAAAAATGGAACCACATTGCCTGAAGAAACAGTCAAGATAGCCAACAAAAGTGATGCAGTGCTGTTCGGAGCATCAACCTCAACACCTGGCCAGCCTAGCCCAATCATCAATTTGAGAAAGGCATTGAATGTATACGCAAATATCCGCCCGATAAGATCATACAGGGGAGTAAACTGCATTCGTGACGATATTGATTTTGTAATAGTTAGGGAAAACACCGAAGGGCTTTATTCACAGGTTGAATATGGCGATGAAGAAAAGATGATTGCAGAAAGGCACATTACCAGAAGCGCATCCGAAAGAATTTCAAAAGCTGCATTCAATCTCTGCATCAAAAGGGAAGAAAGCAAGGTAACATGCGTTCACAAAAGCAATGTATTGAAAAAGACCGACGGAGTTTTCAAAGAGTCATTCTATAAGGTAGCTAATGACTATCCGCAAATAAAGACTGAAGATTATTACGTTGATGCAATGGCAATGTATCTGGTCACACAGCCACAGAATTTTGACGTTATTGTTTCAAGCAACCTTTTTGGAGATATCCTGTCCGATGAAAGTGCAGGTTTGGTAGGAGGACTCGGCCTTGCACCATCCGGAAACATCGGAGATCATAACGGATTATTTGAACCTGTGCACGGATCCGCTCCCGACATTGCAGGAAAATACATTGCAAATCCATGTTCAATGATACTATCAGCTTCCATGATGCTTGATTATCTGGGCGAGTGGGAAACATCAAATGACATCAAACAGGCAGTCGAGAAGGTAATGGCAGACTGCAAAATCAGGACTCCTGATTTGGGAGGGGATGCAACAACCATGGATGTTACCAAAGCCATTGTAAGGGAGTTAATTTAATGTTAAACATTACTACTTTTTTAGATGCAAATTCAAAAAGGCTGGACAAGAATGTCCTCTACAATCCGACAACAGGAAATAAATACAATTCAGGCGAAATCCTATCAATAATTTCTGAAATCGGACGTGAACTAAAAGATTTAGGCATTAACAAAGGAGACAGAGTGTTAATTTACTTGAATAATTCTGAGGAATATCTATTTTCACTTTTTGCAATCTGGAGAATCGGAGCAATAGCAATTCCCGGAAACAGAATCTTTACCGCCAATGAGCTGGAATACATCGTGAGCGACTCAAAGGCAAAGCTGATGATTACCGATGAAGATGCAAAAGACCTGATTGACATTGAAACCTATATTCCTGAAAATGTTTCAAGTCTTAAAGACTGTGAAGTTTTAGAAGCGGAAAATACCGACTGGGATGATTTGTGCCAGCTTCAATATACTTCAGGAACAACAGGCAAGCCAAAAGGAGCCATGCTAACACATGGAAATTATTTCACTGCAATTCACAATGAATGTGACGTATTGACATTAAAGCAGGATGACGTTTATTTGGGAATCTATCCGATGGCACATGTTGGCCTTTCATGGTCAATTGCAGCTCTACGGTCTGCCGCATATTACATTCTAATGGAACAGTTCAACATTGACGAATATCTGAAATTATGCCAAAAGGAAAAGGTCACCGTTCTGACTGGAATGCCTCCGGTGATACATTCGCTGACAACAATGGACAGGCGTGAAGAGCTTAAAACCGTCAGGGAGATTGTTTCAGGAGGGGGACCGCTGCACAAAAAGATATGGAAAGACTTCCACGAAACCTATGCAATACCAATCATAAACGCTTATGGATTATCCGAAACAATAGTGATTGGAACCGGCACAGTAATCAGGCCTGAAGACTACCGTGAAGCCGACAGGTTTGAAAGCGTTGGCCATCCGGTTTGCTTTTCAGAAGTCAAAATCGTTGATGAAGACGATTCCTCAAAGATTCTGCCCCAATATGAGCAGGGCGAAATTGCTCTTAGAGGACCTGCCGTTGCAAAGGGATACTGGGGAAACGAGGAAAAAACAAAGGCATCATTTTTAGATGACGGATGGTTCCTGACAGGTGATATCGGATATCTTGATGAAGACAACCGCCTATTCATTACAGACCGTAAGAAGGACATGATTGTAATGAGCGGATGGAAAATCTACCCAACAGAAGTAGAAGAAGTATTGATTAAATATCCTGAAGTCAAAGAGATTGCCATTTTCAGCATAAATGACTGTCACAGAGGGGAAATACCTGTTGCTGCTGTTGTCTGGGAAAATGAAGCGGATGAGAATGGATTGATTGCTTTTGCCCGTGAAAACCTCTCAAGATATAAGGTTCCAAGAAAAATATTTCCGCTTGATGAGCTTCCAAGGGTTAACGGCTGGAAACTGCTCAGAAGAGAATTGCGGGAACTCTTTAAAGAATGAAAATAATTTTTTAAAAAAAAAGTAAAACACCATGATTATTTATAAATCATGGTCCCGATGCCTTCATCAGTGAATATCTCTAAAAGCAGTGAGTGTTTTTTACGTCCATCGATAATGTGGCAGGATTCGACCCCATTTTCAATGGCCTGTACGCAGGTCTCTATTTTTGGAATCATACCACCTGAAATAATTCCGCTTTCAATCAATTCAGGAACCTCTGAAATTTTGATTTTTTGAATTAATGATGTCTGATCGGATGGATCCCTTAAAACACCAGGAACATCGGTTAAAATGATTAGCTTTTCAGCACCGACTGCACTTGCAACTTCACCTGCAGCAGTATCGGCATTAAGGTTTAAGCTGGTACCATCTTTTGCAATTCCAACAGGAGATATTACAGGAATATAATCATTGCTTATAAACATGTCAAGCAATTCAGTGTTTACACAATCAACTTCACCGACAAGACCCAAATCAACAAGTTCCTCATCAATCTTTTTGGCTTCTGTTTTATGAGCAAAAATCAAACTTGAATCTTTCCCGGACAAGCTTATTGCCTGACCGTCATGCTTGATGAGTTCTGATACGATTTCAGTTGAAATTTTACCGACAAGCACCATTTCAATAATCTCCATGGTCTCCTCATCAGTAACCCTTAAACCCTTGATGAATTTGGATTCCTTACCTAACTTTTCCATTGACCTTGAGATTTCAGGACCTCCACCGTGTACAATCAACGGCTTCATCCCAACATATTTGAGCAATACTGTATCACGAGCTGTGGATGACTTTGCCTCATCATCCACCATCGCATGTCCGCCATACTTAATTAAAATTTTTTCACCATGAAACTTTTTGATATATGGTAAAGCTTCAATTAAAACATCTATATCCTTCATCTAATCACTACATGTAATATTTAATTTAATTATTAATAAACTTTAAAGTTAAAGATTAGTTACACTATAATTTAAATGTTTTGAAAATTATATGAAATATTATGTCTGAGATGAATGAACTTAAAGAATACTTGATAAAGGCAGGTGCCAGCAAAGTCGGTTTTGCTGATGTGAATGGCCTGGCCAGCCAATTCATTGATTTTCCAAATGGAATAAGCCTTGTTTTGAAAATTCCAAAAGAGACCATACAACTGGTAAAAGAGGAGGAATATGAAAAGTATTGGAAGGCATTCCACAGGGAAATAGGGAAACTTACAAAAATCTCCCACAAGGGTGAAAGATACATAAAAAACCTTGGATATGATGCATTTGCTCTGACAATGAAGCGAAATGAATGCGATATGGAAAAATTGCTAAGCATCCTCCCATACAAGACAATTGCCACCAAAGCAGGGCTTGGATGGATTGGAAGATCTGCATTATTCGTGACTCCAGAATATGGCTCAGCGGTTGCACTTGGAGGAATATTAACAGACATGCCGTTGGAGTTTGGCACACCAATTACAGATTCCGAGTGCGATGACTGCACAAACTGCCAGGATGCCTGTCCTGTTGATGCAATAAACCCCCAAAAATGGAATGACAGGCTGAACCGTTCAGACATTATCGATATTGAAGCCTGTGGAGAATACATTATCGGCCAGTATAAGGTGGGACTTGGATGCACAAAATGCATGAGCGAGTGTAAGCTCACTCAAGAGTATTTAAATCGCTGAGAAACATATCTGCCTCTTCTAAAATCTCTTCTTTAACATCAAGACATTCTTCCAAATAATATTCATCCGAACTTTCTTTTGCTAATTTTATATGCTCATCCAAATAGCTTAAAGAAATCTCTTTAATGTTTCCCTGATGACTCTCACGATATCTGCAGAAATCAATGAAATCAAACTCATATAAGAAGTGTTCATAATATCCTATCCAGACAAATTTCTTTAAATGATTTTTGCCTTTGGAAGTGATATTGAATGAATCGCCAAGAGTGACATTATTATCCACAAGCCTTTTAATGAGTTTGTCTTTGGTTCCTTCCGTTTCAAGGCCATTATTATTCAGAATTCTTTTTAAATAAGGTACAGGACAATTAGACTTATCATTAACCCAGTCAACTTTAATAATTCCATCTTTTTTTATGAACTCAGACTTAATTAAAAGATTAGTCAATTCATCTAAAGATACCGGTGAATCAAAATAAACTCCTGTTAATGCATCATAATAATTATCTCCATAATTTAATGCATGAAGAACTGTATAAATCTCCCAATCATAATTTGTCGGATAATCTCCCTTATAATTAGCGTCATCCAATCGGTATTTATTTTGAAGTTCTTTTTCAATTTCAATGACAGACCTTTCATAATCCATAGCATACTCATCAAAATCCAAAATCTCTTTAAGAAACTCCTCATCCAGTTCCAAATGATTAAACATTAAGTCCTGAAATTCATCTCCATTACCTGTTGATACTGCATTTAAAAGTTCATTTCCAAATTTGTCATCATCCCCGGCAACGGCAACCAAAAATTCAGAAATGCCAGATTCATCATATAATTCTCCAGAATTGACCAAATCCTTGAGTTCATTGAAATCATTTATAATCACTTCTTGAGAAAGAGATAACATGTCGAATCTTTCTTCAATATTGCTATCATCAATTTCACCGGATTGATACTCCTTGATTAATTGTTCCCTTATTTCAACGGCACGTTCATAGGAAAGGATATTCTCGTCAACCATTCCCTGCATATATTCAGACAATCCTTCTCCGTAACCAACAATGACATCGTACCCAAGATTGTTTGATGGCAACTCTTTTTTTAACTCACCAATTAACTTTTCGAATTCAACGCAGTTTTTAGAGAATACTTTCCTGATATTGTCAAAATAATCTGCATCAAGTTTTTTTCTCTGAAGACCCCTTAAACAATCATTGTTGAGCAAACTGTGATAAAATACTTCATCATTATGAATAAATAATGTTGAACAGATGCTAAAATCATAAAAATTGGAAGGGGGAACATGAAGGCCATAACATTCCTCACCATCATCAGATTTAACATCAAAAGGATCCAAATACAAGTCAATAGCACTCACAACAATGTTTTCAGTGGCATATTTTGCAAATGCATAATCGAGCAATAATCCAATTACATTACGAGTAGGCTGTAAAATTCCAAATCTAGGTGCTATCAAATGCATTTTACAAATTTCATCGAAAAATAATCTTTTTCCTCTGAATTCAGGCAAAATATAACATTCTGTCATCATAAATTCAAAGTTATCTCTTATATCATATGTTGCAAATCCTACAACCTTGTTTTCAAAGACGATCTCATCAAAAACCATACATAATAAGTTTTTAAGACGATAATTTTCCTTATACATAGCTTCTTGAATATATGGATACTCATCAAGAACTATATCTGTGTCTAATGGTTCAGATTCAGATTCGGCAGCAAACATAATAGGGTTTCCATCTTTCCTAATTTTATACTCAATTTCAGACATAGTATTCACCTAATAATTAAAATTTTTCCCCTGAGAAACTATATTGACATATCTTATTATGAAACAAATCATATTTAAGTAAAGTGAGAGAGCATTTGAAAAGTAATATTTTCAAGTGTAAAAAAATAAATAATGAGTATGATGGAACATGTAATTTCATGAAAAAAAATTAAAACAGTTGTAGATGATTGAATCATCTACTTAACTGTTATTTTTACTTTTTTAGTGCTTTGGCCGTAGTAATCGTTGCCTTTAAATTTGATGGTTGCTGTGTGTTTGCCTTTCTTGGTTAGTTTTTTAATTTTAAAGGTTGCTTTACCTTTGGCATTTGTTTTTGCAGTATAGGTTTTTCCTTTAACCTTAAGGGTAACTTTTACTTTTTTAACCGCTTTGCCTTTGCTGTTTTTAAGGGTTATTGTGTATTTTTTGGTCTTTTGGGACCTTTTGAATTTTTTGTTTTTGGCAGCTATTTTTGTTTTTTCCTTGTTGATTGTTATTTTGACCGTTTTGGCAGTTGCATTGTATTTGTCGCTTGTTAGTGTTATGAACATATCCTTTTTGCCTGCCTTGGCTGATTTCAATGCGCTTGCAGACAGGGAAATGGCTGCAACGCCATTAGCATTTGTAGAAGCAGATCCAACAACTTAACCATTCAATGTGAATCTTACCTTTTCACCAACGACAGCATTACCATCTGAATCTTTAAGAGTTACGGAGTATTTACCGACATAATTAATGATGTAGGCTGCATCATTAGCAGTTATTTCAATATTCTGCTTGTTTATGCTCAATTCATAATAATCTGTTTCATTGCGGTAGCTTGAATCATTAGAGACATATGATAACCATAGCTCATAGATTCCCACATTTAAGTTAGGGATTTGTAGTATCGCAACTCCATTTACTACACTGACATTATAGGTAACATTTTTAACAACTGTTGATACATTACCTCCATTTACAGGTTTGCCGTTACTGGTTAGATTGACAATGAGTTTAGCTGTTTTTCCTTGAACCACCCCATCCTATAGAGGATGGGGATTCCTGAATTTTTTTCACTTAATAATGGTTAATTTAAGTATTTTTTCAGGCTATCCCCGTTGAACCAG
>NZ_CAJODJ010000029.1:0-25241 GCF_905233225.1 Methanobrevibacter sp. UBA212 | reverse complement strand
CCCATAAATTGAATTGCGCCTCCATTGTATGCGGTGTTATTGATAAATTTACAGTTTGTGAATTCGGCACTATTGCCGATATAAAGTGCTCCGCCTATTCTGCAGGAATTATTAATGAAAGTACAGTTTGAAATTTCTCCGATTGTGGCATCGATGCAAACTGCAGCGCCTGAATTTTCAGCTATATTGTTAACAAAATTACAATTGGTTAAATGACTTTTATACTCAAAATCAACTGCGCCACCGTTATCGGCAATGTTGCCTGTGAAATTACAATTTGTCACATAGCTTTCAGCACCATATTTGAAATAAATAGCTCCCCCTTGATAACGAGGTAAATGCCCTCCTGAAGCATTGTTGTTAATAAAATTACAATTTTCAACTTTCCCTGAAGCATTGAAGTAAATTGCTCCGCCGTCACCAGCATATTTTCCATTTTTAAAAGTTAATCCGGAAATATTAACGCTTCCAACATTAACGGTCAAAATTCTATTAAGCCCCTGTGCATCAAAAATCGCTTCACCGTCACCGTATTTTTCAAGAGATAATTTTTTATCAATATTCAATCCGATATTGTCAGTTCCGGTGTATGTTCCGGATGCAATTCTGATGATTGTATGGTCCTCAGCAGCTGCATCCAATGCTTCTTTCAGTGTCTTGAATGCTGTTGAGTCACTTTTTCCGTTTCCGCCAGGGGCGGCAGTTGCATTAACATACCATACCATTGCTACACTTACAGTATTTTTTATTTCTTGATTATCCACTATTGCAGTAATTTCATAATCGCCTGGAGTATCGCAGCTGAATTCGGTTGAAAATACCTCCGTTAAATTTCCCGAAGTGTTATCCAGTTGTCCGCCAGTTGCGGATAATATGATGGGCCTTGTTGGAATAGATAACAATTCGCCGGTTCCATTTCTATAGAATGCATAGTTTAATTTTACTTTAGAATTCAAAGGAATGTTTTGATTGTCTGCATTGACATTTAAAACAGCGTAGCTTGATGGTTTATTCCCATAGATTAAGCTGTTCCAAACGGGGTCATTTGTATCCCACCAGTTATCGTTAATTACAAGTTGGGAATCAGTTGTGTATGCATGGTTTCCCTCCGTTGCTTTATTATTTATGAAAACGCAGTTGGTTATTTCCGCATTACTATTGTCCCTATTATAAATTGCTCCACCATACCTTGCTGTATTGTTGATGAATAATGAGTCTGTAATGGTCATATGACCATCACAATTGCTGATTGCTCCGCCATCCCATGTTATTGCTTTGTTGGCGATGAAGGATGAATTTACAATATTTATTTCACGTCCCCAATTGTAGATTGCTCCACCATCTATTCTATTTGCTGTATTGTCGATGAAATTTGAACATGCAATATTCACATTAGAATAATAATTATAGATTGCTCCACCACTATAACTTTGAATAG
The DNA here is from genome assembly GCF_905233225.1 of Methanobrevibacter sp. UBA212. Lineage (NCBI taxonomy): Archaea > Methanobacteriati > Methanobacteriota > Methanobacteria > Methanobacteriales > Methanobacteriaceae > Methanobrevibacter > Methanobrevibacter sp. UBA212. Next base: position 23,803 of record NZ_CAJODJ010000029.1, on the reverse strand, counting down.
CGCCTGCTATGTTGTTGATGAAATTTGAATGTGTAATATTCATGTTAGATTCGAAATTATAGATTGCTCCACCGCCATTATTCACTGTGCTGTTGATGAAGTGAGAATCTGCAATGTTTATGTTGCCTGTATTGTAGATTGCTCCACCATTCCATGATGCTTTGTTGGCGATGAAACATGTTTCAGCAATATTCATGGTGCCCTTATTATTGATTGCTCCTCCATTTTGGGATATTGTGTTTTTAATGAACTGGGATCCTGTAATGGTTACCTTGGCATTTTCATTATAGATGGCTCCACCGTCTTCCATCTGATATCCATTTGTAAATGTGATGTTGTTCAGGACTACAGTAGCGCCACCGTTAATATAAAAAATTCTGGATTTGCCTTTCGCATCAATTGTTATGCCATTTCCGTTTATTGTTATTGATTTGGAAATGGTTATGTGACTGGCTCCGTTCTGGGTGACATTATTTGTCAAATCTAAAACATCCCCATTATTTAAAGAATTTATCTTACTCTGTAATTCAGAAAAAGCAGTACCGTTAAAAGTTTCAGCGCTGCTTAAGTTATCTTCATCATTTAATACGCTTAATTTTTCATCATCGTTTTCTAATTTCAGTTGATTATAAGTTGAATCCACATGTGTCAAAGTAGGGTTCTCTCCACCAATTTGAAGATTATCCCCAATCATCCCATTGCCTGAGGACAATTTCATTTGACTAGCATCTGAACCGGTCATTGCTGTATCATTGGCATCATTTGCACTCACTGCCGTAACGGCAAGAAAAAACGCAAGGATGACTGTCAGCATCATTATCTTTTTATTTGGCAAAATTTTTTCCTCCATACTAATTTACATTTAAACAATATTATTTATCTTAACATATATGTAAACAGTTTCTGTCATCAAAAAATCAATATCGGGTTCATCAAATAAGTGACTTTTGAATGGAATTATTCAAAAAAGGTTTTCTATTATGGATTTGTTTTGCTGAATTTAAATTCTCTACTTTTTGAAAGATGCCAAAGGCAATGCAATAAGTGGTGTTGAATTGACTGTTGATTTGAATGGTGCTAAAGCATATAAAACAGACAAAAACGGTCAGGTAAAAGTTTCCACAAAAGGATTGGCTCCAAAAACATACACTGCCAAAATAACATTCAATGGCAACACCGAATATGGCAAGTCAACCAAGGATGTTAAAGTTGCAGTCAAAAAGGCCCAACCGAAAATAGCCGCCAAAAAGAAAACATTCAAGGCTAAAAAGAAAGTCAAAAAGTATACAGTAACCTTGAAGGACAACAAAGGCAAGGCAATCAAAAAGGCAAAGGTCACAATCAAAATTCGCAAGAAGACATACAAGGCAAAAACCAATGCCAAAGGAAAAGCAACCTTTAAAATCAAGAAGCTGACCAAAAAGGGCAAATTTAATGCTAAAATTACTTTTAAAGGCAACAAATACTATGTAAAAGCAACTAAAAAAGTTAAAATCACTATAAAGTAATTGCTTCGGCAGTTACTTCCTTTTTTTATTTATTTTTTTTGTTTCTGATTTTTCCCAATTGGTTCATGAACCTTTCATCATAGTTTCTTGCAACATCCTCGTACTTGTTCCAGATGCCGATGGCGGTCTCAGGGATTACGTTACGCTTGTCTTCACTGAACTTGGTATATGTGTGCATCATTTCCTTTGAATCGGAAATCATCACCTTAACGAAGGGGATGTCTGCCTTTTGGATGTTGATTCCTGCATCTTTAAACATTTTAATGATATTTATTTCTTCATTGCTGATGTGGCATGTCGGTGATGCCAGGATATTCACTTTCAAGCTTCGTCTCTTTTTGAATGCATCAATCAGCGCCTCACCTTCGCCTTCAAAGAGAAATCCAATTCTCATGTTGACGGTGTTTTTGGCTCTCTTTATGATTTCAACTTCCTGGTTGATGATTTTTTCGACACCGTATATTCTCCATATCGGGGCCTGAACCTGGCTCATTCCGTTTTCATAAATGTTTGTCAGTCTGGTTATGGTATCATCGATTTGCGAAGTGATATTTTCCTTTTCACGGCTTAAGACTTCAACCGGCGATTTGGCGATATATGTCAGCGGCCTTCCGTCTTCAACTTCGATGAAATCTTTTTCGTTCAGCTTCTTCAACACATCATATATTTTACTGCGAGGAATGCCAGAGTTTTTTGATACTTCATCGGCACTCCCTTGAATTAATGAAGTGAGCGTTACATATGCTTGAGCCTCATACATTGTCAACCCAATTCCCTTTAATGTAGATATATTCTCGTCCATGTTTATGATTATTTATTTAATAATATATAAAATTTGTTACTTTTAACCCTTAAAAAGTGACAAAATCTTTATATATGTTTCAAGGCAACCTATAATTAACAATAAAATGAGGTAATTATTATGTCTGACGGATTAGATATGTTTTGTTATCAATGTTCCCAAACCGCTAAGGGAACAGGATGTACAGTAAGCGGAGTTTGTGGAAAAAAACCAACTGTAGCAAGACTGCAGGATAACCTGATTTTCACCATGAAAGGAATCAGCGCATACAACTACAACGCAAACGTTTTAGGAAAAAACGACCCGGAAATCGATGCATTTTTGACCAAAGGGTTATACACTACATTAACCAATGTGAACTTTGACGTTGAAGATTTGGTTGCATTAGCATTAGAAGCAGGAAAAGTTAGCGTTGACGTTATGAGACTGCTCAAGGATGCTCACATCGAAGCATACGGCGAGCCTGTACCGACTGAAGTGAAAGTCGGTGCACAGGAAGGACCTGCAATCATCGTAACCGGTCACGACCTTAAAGCTCTTGAAGAATTGTTAAAACAGGTTGAAGGAACAGACATCAAGGTCTACACCCACTCTGAAATGCTGCCTGCTCACGGATACCCTGGTTTAAACAAATACGAAAACCTTGCAGGACAATTAGGTGGAGCATGGCACGACCAAAGGACAGTCTTCAAGAAATACAATGCTGCAATTGTCGGAACAAGCAACTGTGTCCTGCCGGCACTTGACTCATACAAGGAAAGAATGTTCACCATGGATGTCGCAAAGCTCGAAGGCGTAAAGACTGTTGAGGATTATGACTTCTCAGAAGTAATCGAATGTGCAAAATCCCTCGGATCTTTGGAAGCTGAAGAGCTGACTACAATCACAACCGGTTGGAGCGCAGGAGCAATCGTTGAACACGCTGAGAAAATCAAGGAACTGGTTTTAGATGGCAAGATCTCCAGATTCTTCGTTGTCGGAGGATGTGACAAGGCGGCCAAACACAATGACTACTACCGTGAATTCGTAGAGAACCTGCCTGAAGACACTGTAATATTAACATTAGCATGCGGTAAATACAAGTTCAACGACCTCGACTTAGGTGACATCGAAGGAATCCCAAGACTTCTTGATGTAGGTCAGTGTAACGACACAATTGTTGCAGTGGATGTTGCTCTTGCATTATGCGAACTCTTTGACATGGAACTCAATGAATTGCCATTGACAATCGTCTTAAGCTGGATGGAACAGAAGGCTGCTGCAGTACTCTGGGCACTGTTATACTTAGGAAAAACCGACATGTGGATTGGACCGGTGCTTCCTGCATGGTGTAACGATGATATCCTGAATGTTTTGGTTGGAAACTACAACCTGACTCCAACAACAGGCGATGCAATAGCTGACATCAAAACAATCATGGGGGAATAGCTTATGAGTGAGGATATTATGGCAAAAGCTCTTGATATCCAAAAATTAGTCGAGTATCAGGACGATACTGTAGTCAGCCGTGAAGTAATCAAAAAGGAGCTTGGAACGGTCACATTCTTTGCCTTTGATCAGGGTCAGGGACTGTCAGAACACTCCGCTCCATTTGATGCGATGGTTCAAATCATTGACGGTGAAGCCGAAATCACAATTTCAGGTGTTAAGAATACCGTCAAAAAAGGTGAGATTATTATCATGCCTGCAAATGAGCCTCATGCGCTTCAGGCTGTAAACAGTCCCTATAAAATGATTTTAACAATGATTAAGTCAGACTAACTAACTGACAATTGGGCAAATTCGCCCAATCTCTTTTTTTATTTTTTTTCAATGTCTAAACAATATTGATTTTAACTTATTTTGTTATTTAAGGATAAATATTGCTTTAAACTCGTTAAAACTTTATATACTATCGAGTTTAATAGTAATATGCACTAGTGTAATGTTTGATTAGATTTCATGGAATCTCAAATAATAAATTTTTGAGGTGTGAAAGTGATCTTGAAAAAGGACATTCACCACCCTAACGATGTGATGAACAAATATTTTGAAAATGTCATGCCTGAAAAGCTTAAAGACTACTTTAAATTGCCTGGAAAGTTCATAAGTAATTTTCCAACAAAAATTTTCAGACGTGATGGAAGCGAACGTGAAATGGATTGGCTAATGCTCGTTGAAGATGGTCGGGGCGAATTCTTAATTCATGCGGAATTTCAATCATATGCCGTTGATGATGAAAAAATCGAAATAATTGCAGATTGCACAGATTACAGCAAAATCTATTATGGTCGACCAGTTCTAACTGTAATTATCATGACTGAAGGTTATGGGAGTTCTGTAAAAGAATTTAAGAGGACTTCTTCAGATATCCTTAAGCCAATCTATATTTGCATGAGCGAAGAGGAAGTAATCGAAAGGTTAAATAATCTTGAAGAAAAGATACTTAATCATAAGAAGTTAACCGACGATGAGGCATTAGACATTGCATTCTTACCAATGTTTGCTCCCAAAAACAAAGCGCACGATATCACTGAAAAGGTTACTCGGCTGTTTAGGGAAGACACTTCCCTAACAGGTGCCTTTAGAAATGATGTCGCATTTGGGTTATCCATTATGATTAGGAAATACTTTGATTTGACACCTAAAGGCAAGGAGTTGTTAAAGATGATTGAACCGGAACTTGATGCATCAAAATTAAGGGATGTGATTGACTTTGAAGTTGATTACATTAAAAAATCATATGAGAAAGAACTTTCTGAAAAGGATATGGTTTTAGCTGAAAAGGATACTATTTTAGCTGAAAAGGATAAAGAAATTGAAGAATTAAAGGCAAGGCTTAAAGTTGTTGAAGATGATTGATTCGGAACTTGATTTATCAAAATTGAGGGATGTGATTGACTTTGAAGTTAATTACATTATAAGATCTATGAGAAGGAACTTTCTGAAAAGGATAAAGAAATTGAAATATTGAAGGCTAAGCTTCATGAAAATTGCATAACATAAGATATTTTTTTCACATCGTTCGGACAGTAAAATGAGATTTCATATCTCATTTTTACTTTTAATTTTAATAATTAAATCTATTTTTTCCACCAGACCATTATCCAATCGGCCTTGTCCTTGACGTTATAGTATTTGCCGTTTTCATAGGTAAGAACCCTTTCTAAATAATCTCTTAGCAATTCTTTTTCTTCATCGCTATAAAGTTCAAGCCTGAATTTGCCGTTGTCCATTGCCTCTTCAATGCTTTCATATTCGCGATAGTTGTTCAAGTCAAACCTTTCAACATTTGGATATATTCCCAGGTTAAAGAGTATGTTAAAAAAATAGTTGTAATCCGGGAAATCCTCAGTTTTGCGGCCGAGCTCCTTTTCAAAGTCCTTTTCGATTTTCTTGTTTTCAGGCCCGAAAACGGTTATGAAGACATATTTGTCTGCAATTTTGTCAAGTTCAACCAATACCTCATCAATCGGAATGATGCCATTCAGTGACCTTGAGCAGACCACAACATCAACATCCCCGATTTCTTCGTAGGTTATATCTTCAATAGGTTTCAGGATTGTTTCAATATTTGAAACGTTGTTGTCTTCTGCTCTTTTTTCCAAATATTCAAGCATTTTGGGGGATGAATCAACGCCGATTACCTTTTTAACCCTTTTGGCTATCGGAATGGTGACTGATCCCTCGCCGCAGCCGACATCCAAAACCGTGTCGTTTTCATCTAAAATCAGCTTGTCAAATAATGCATCCTGATAATCTTCATTGCGGGTTCTCTTATAGAATCCCGGAGCTGCCTTGTCCCAATCCTTATCCTTTTTGTTTACAAGCTTTTCAGCCCAGAATCCTGTCCAGTCGATGTCATTCGGGTTTTCTATACATTGCTTCATATTATCACCTAAAATCTTTTTTTCATGCAGAGAACGGTTTCATCATCTTTGAATTGTCCGAATTTGTCTGTCTTGAAGTAATCCAACTTTTCGTATAATCCTATTGCGGCATGATTGTTGTTTCCGGTCACGATATAGGAATATTTGTAGCCTTTTTCAATCACGTCCTTTTCAAGTTCCCTGATTAAACTGTATGCAATCCCTCTTTTTCGGTATTCCTTTTTCACATATACCCTTTTGAATTCAACGCTTTTCTCATCGAATTTCCTGTAGCTTGCACATGCAATTGCCTCATCACCATCCATCATCAGGATTACGATATGCGAATCTTTAAATTCGTTATACTGGTTGTATTTTTCCAGTTCATCACCGATGCGCTGGTAATATCCGTAATCCAGCTCTTCAACCAGACTCAGAAAACGTTCATCCTTCTCATCGGTATGTATCTGTTTCATATTATCTTTGTTTTTCCGGTCAGGACGTTTTGATAGTCTTCGTAATTTTCCTTTAGCAGTTCCGGAATGTCCAGTTCATATGGGCATTTGTCGACACACTCATAGCATTCGACGCAATCAAGGGTCTTTTTCATTATTTCCTGGGTTCTCTCATCCATGTTGGGCTCTGTCGGGAAACGCCTGATCCATAATGACATCCTTGCACATAGGCTGATGTTTATCTCTTCAGGGCAAGGCATGCAGTAACCGCAGCCTCTGCAGAAGTTTTCCCCAAGTTCTTTCTTGTCCTTTTCTATGATTGCCCTTAAATCATCGTCCAGAACGGTATTCTCGTCATAAGATAGAAATTCTTCAAGTTCTGAAAGCTTTTGAATTCCCCAAATAGGCAGTACATTGTCAAATTGGTTAATGTAAGCGTAACTTGCTTTGGAATTTTTAATCAATCCTCCGCCCATTGCCTTCATTGCAATGAAGCCCACATCTAACTTTTTACATTTCTCCACCAGTTCCAGTTCCTCCTTGCCGCTCAAATAGGAAAACGGGTATTGCAGGGTTTCATATAATCCGCTGTCAAGAGCTTCATGAGCAAAAGTGATTTTATGTGTTGTTATTCCAATGTGTTTTATCATGCCGTTGTCTTTTGCTTCCAGCATGGCTTTATATAAGTCGTCATCCTCCTTTGGGCAGAATGAAATGTTGTGGAATTGATGCAAATCAAGATAATCGGTTTTCATGCTTTTTAAAGAAGTCTCCAAATCGCTCCAGAATTCCTCAACGCTTTCAGCACCGCTTTTGCTTGCAAGGAAAATGTCTTCGCGGACATCGCTTAAAGCACGTCCGATCTTTTCTTCGCTGTCAGTATAGAAATGAGCAGTGTCATAAAAATTTATTCCATTTTCATATGCTGTCTGCAGAATTTCTATTGACTCCTCCATTGTGCATCTCTGGATTGGAAGTGCCCCAAATCCATTTTTATTTACTTCAAGATTAGTTTTTCCAAGCCTCATTTTAGCATGCCTCTATCTTTTCTTAATGTTTATATATATTCAATTAGATAAATAATAATACTTATTTTTAAATAAAATTATTAAAATTGTGATGATTAAATGAATGATTTAGAAAAGATTATCTACAAGCATGCTTTACTCAATGCGGCTAAGCATAAGGGATCTGCAAATCCCGGTGCCGTAATGGGTTCAATCATGTCAAACGAACCTGAACTTAGAAGCAGGGCAAAAGAAATCGGCCCAATGTCCGGTAAGATTGTGGCACAGGTAAACGCATTATCTCCTGAAGAGCAAGCAAGCGAAATGGAAAAATTAGGTGTTGAAGTAGAAACCAAAAAGCCTAAGGCAAAGGAGACCGGATTGCAGGAGCTTCCGGGAACACATGAAAACGTTGTTTTAAGATTCGCTCCAAATCCTAGCGGACCTCTGCATATCGGACACTCCCGTGCCGCAGTTCCAAATGCTGAATATGTCAAAAGGCACAACGGTAAATTAATCTTAAGGATTGAGGATACCGACCCTAAAAGGGTCTACGAACCTGCTTATGAAATGATTCCCGAAGACCTGGAATGGCTGGGGGTCAAGGCTGATGAAATAATCTATCAGTCCGACAGGTTTGAGATTTATTATGACATTGCCCGCCAGCTGATTGAAAAGGGCGCTGCCTACATGTGTACCTGTGACGGTGCAACATTCAAGGAGCTCAAGGATAACTGCAAGCCTTGCCCATGCAGGGACAACTCCGTTGAAGAGAACATGGAGCTGTGGGAAAAATTCGACACAATGAAAGCCGGCGAGGCAGTATTGAGGGTCAAAACTGACATCAATCACAAAAACCCTGCAATCCGTGACTGGGTTGCAATGAGACTTGAAGATGCAGAGCATCCTCGTTTAGGCACCAAATACAGAATCTATCCTATGATGAACTTTTCAGTGTCCGTTGATGACCATCTGATGGGACTTACTCATGTGCTTAGGGGAAAGGACCACCTGGCAAATACCGAAAAGCAGAAGTACCTTTATGACCATATGGGATGGGATGTTCCGGAATACATCCATTACGGCAGGCTGAAGATGGAGGACATTGCGCTGAGTACCTCAAAGGCCAAGCAGGGCATTGAAGACGGAACCTACAGTGGATGGGATGATCCAAGATTAGGTACCCTGAGGGCAATTGCAAGAAGAGGAATTCAGGCCAAAACAATCTATGACCTAATCATTGAGATTGGTGTCAAGATGGCGGATTCTGCAATCAGCTGGAAGAAAATCTACGGCCAGAACCGTAACTTTTTGGAACCGATTGCAAACAGGTATTTCTTCTGTGAAGACCCTCAAAAGGTAACAGTTGAGGGCTACAGTGGCGGCAAAGTTGATATTGAAAGGCCGTTGCATGCAGACCACATGGACAGGGGCAACAGGGTCCTGCCGTTTGACGGTGAGGTTTATATTGCAAACTCAGACATCAAGGATGGAATATTCAGGCTGATGGATGCCGTCAATGTTGAAATCGCAGGTGATGATATTAAATATCATTCAGATTCCTTTGAGGATGCAAGGGCGGTTAAGGCAAGAATCATCCAATGGGTTCCCCTTGAGGATAATGTTAATGTCAAAATTGTCATGGATGATGCATCAGTCAAGACAGGTCTTGGTGAAGGCACACTTAAAAATCTGGAAGTTGGAGACATCGTGCAGTTTGAAAGGGTAGGATTTGCAAGGCTTGATGAAATTGCCGATGATGAGCTGATTTTCTACTTTGCACACAAATAGGTGATTTTCATGACAATGTTTACAAATGGATTTTCAACACTTCTGATGCCTGAGGATTTTGACCAGATTCAGCCAAAGGATGAATTCACCGAATTGTATTTGGTAAACACTAAAATTCCAATGTCCATCAAGTTCATGACAACACCTACATTATCCGGACTTCCGGAAATAATGGACGGCATTGAAAAGAATCTGGAAAGTAACGACAGGATTGATCTTATAACTTCTGATTTCATTCCTATCAATGACAATCTTTATTACATGGTCGTTTCATCATTTTCAGACGGTGAAAATCAGATTCGCAGAAACGAATTTCTATATGTTGAAGATGACAATCTCTATGTATTTGAATTTACATATCCATATGCTGACAGGGAACTGGATGATTTCTATTTAAATATTATCCGTTCCTTAAAAATTAGTGTTCCAAAATATATAGTTGAAAATGGTACATATAGAATAAATCACGAAGAAAAATAGTTGTAAAAAAGATATAATTAATATATCTTTTTAACATCACTTGTTTTAATTTTAATGTTTTTACCTCTGTACCTAACTGAGATATCATCACCGGTTATTGCATAAACCTGGCTGGAATAGGTCTCGCCGTCGTGGTTGTAGATGATTTCGTCTCCTTTTTTGAGTACGAGTTCAGTGTTGTTTATGGTGATTTTCACGTTGTCCCTTTCAGGCTTGCTTTTTATTTCACTTACTGCCGGTTGGGATACTTCAGCTTTTGATGAATTTTGAGCTGTTTTAAAGACACGTTTGGTATTTTCCTGCCTTATTTTTTGGCTATGGTAATCCTCATATGTGCCGTCATCGATGTCCATATAAGTTTCGTTGATAATCGGTTCGTATTCATCATATTCACTCACGTTTCTTATGAATTCTTCCTGGAGAACGTCATCTTTAGGCAGTGGAATTTCTTCCGGTTCAGAATTCAATTTGTCTTTGACTTCTTTAAATAATTTGGAACTGGTGATCTTATTTTTAACCTTGTCCAAGTCTTTTCTGTAATCCAAATCCATCGGATTGTCTTCAGTCTTTTCAACTTTACTTGGGGTTTTTAAAGCAGGTTCGGCTATCTCTTCTTGCTTTAACAAAGTATCAGTGATATTGTCGTCTTCGGAAATGCTTTCCACTTCTTTTTCACTTTCCTGTGATGCTGTGGTTATCGCTTCATCAATATCTTTTTGTGAAGCAAGTGAAGGTGTTTTGATTTCAGCAGGTTCCTCAATGACTTTTTCGTCTTTGTCTTCGGCGATGACTTCTTTGATTAGAGGTTCTTGTGTTTTGATTTCAGCAGGTTCCTCAATGACTTTTTCGTCTTTGTCTTCGGCGATGGCCTCTTTGATTAGAGGTTCTTGTGTTTTGGTTTCGTCTTTGTCTTCGGCGATGACTTCTTCGATTAGAGGTTTCTGTGTTTTGTTTTTGATGCTTTCCTTGATTTCGTTCAATTCTGCATCATCCTCATCTTTTCTAATTGTTTGTGATTCTTTTTCCCTTTCACTATCTTTCCTTTTAGATTCCTTAATCAATTCATCAATAGTAAATAAATCTTTCAATTCACTAGTATCTTTGTTATTTTGAGTCATAATATCCATCTGGCTTTGTTTAATTGGTTCTTGAAATTTTTTAACATTATTATCATAATTAATAAGTACCTGATTTTGAGATTCGTATTCATAACTTTTTACATTGTTTGTTTCAACTTCAGGAACAATGTATGTATCATCATTGCTTTTTGTTTCGGTACTTCTGCTAAATAAGTTTCGGTTATGTTCTTTAGGTGATCTTGGAGATAAACTACGAGGAGAATTTTTGGAAGAATTATTTTTTTGGGCATTATCCTTATTTTTTCCAATGCTTAATGATTCATTTATGCTTTTGCCGTCTGGCAGTATTGATCCTTCTTCATGCTCTAATTGATCGCCTCTATAATGTAGTTTAACGACTATGATAGCTATTGCGGCGATTATTGCAATAGTTATCCAAATTAAAATAGTTATTATACTCATATTTCCCAACCCTTATTTAGTCTATATATAATTATGTTATATTCCTTAATTTAAATATTTTCATAAATGCATTAATCATTTTTTCTTTCACATTTAAACTCCAAATTTTTCTAATCATTCATTTTATATATTTCAAAAATCTAATATAAATTAGATTAATATTTTTGAGGATTAATCATGGTTGTTAAAATTAATGAAAACTATCTTAAATTAAAAAGCAGCTATCTTTTCGTTGAGGTGGCTAGAAGAGAACAAGAATTTATAAAAAATAATCCTGATGCTAACGTAATTAAAATGGGTATCGGAGATGTTACAAAACCATTAGTCCCAGCAGTTGTAGATGCATTTAGAAATGCGGTTGATGAAATGGCCGACGGTGAAACCTTCATGGGATACGGTCCGGAACAAGGTTATGGATTCTTAGCTGAAGCAATTGTTAAGAATGATTATGAAAAATACGGCATTTCATTGGATACCTCAGAAGTGTTCATCAGCGACGGTGCCAAATGTGATACCGGTAACATTCAGGAAATCTTTGGCATTGACAATAAGATTGCAGTAACCGACCCTGTATACACCGTTTATGTGGACACTAACGTAATGGCAGGAAGAACCGGTGAAATGGGTGACGACGGCATGTACGAAGGTTTGACTTATCTTAAGGCCAATGCCGAAAACGGATTCATTCCTGAATTGCCTGCTGAACCTGTTGACATAATTTATTTATGTTTCCCAAACAATCCGACAGGTACAACATTAACCAAAGATCAGTTAAAAGTATTTGTTGATTATGCAAAAGAAAATAAGGCAATCATCTTATTCGATTCCGCTTACGAAGCATTCATCAGTGAAGATGATGTTCCTCACAGTATTTATGAAATTGATGGTGCAAAGGAAGTCGCAATTGAATTCAGAAGCTTTTCAAAAACTGCAGGATTCACCGGAACCCGTTGTGCATACACCGTTGTTCCTAAGGAATTGAAAGGATACACCGCTGATGGTGAGGAAGTTGAAATCAATCCTTTATGGAACAGAAGACAGACCACCAAGTTCAACGGTGCATCATATCCTGTTCAAAGAGCTGCTGAAGCGACCTACTCCGCTGAAGGTCAAAAGCAAATTAGAGAAGTCATTGACTACTATATGGAAAATGCTAAAATCATCCGTAAAAGCTTAACTGATATCGGCCTTGAAGTCTATGGTGGCGTAAGCTCCCCATACATTTGGGTTAAAACTCCAAACGACATGGATTCATGGGATTTCTTTGACATATTGTTGAATGAGGCAAATGTTATTGGAACTCCGGGTTCAGGATTCGGTCCAAGTGGTGAAGGATATTTAAGACTCACTGCATTCAATACTTTGGAAAACACTATCGAAGCTATGGATAGAATTTCAAAATTAGAATTTTAGGTGTTATAATTGAAAACAATAGAAAAACCGGTTGCAATTGAAGAGGGAGATTCATTTAAAATACTTTTATCTAAATATGGTGCACTGGCACTTGATAAACAAGAAAACCTATCAGAATTAATTGGTGAAGAAGTTGGGGATTTGGATATTGAAAAAGGACAGCTTTCCTTTGGGGATGTTACTTTTCAAGTCCAAATTTTAGGATTCTTCATGCAGGATTCCAAACAGTGGTCATGGGCATGGGACAATGAGGACATATTCGGCGAAAAGCTAATCAAATCCGCTTTGCAAATCAAATCCATTGGAGAGGAATTTGGAATCCCAGAATTTGCTACTCCATTATTGAATGCCACCTATGACGACTGCCATACTTTGGCAATGACTGCAAGTTCCATTTTGGCAATGGATGCATATTATGCTGTTTCAGAAGACGGTTTGGATATTTTTGTAGGCATCACATCAGATTTAATCAAGGAAAATGATTCTGCTAAAAAATTCAGGGACACATTTTACACTTTCCAAAAGAATTTCAACATTTACCCAAAAATCGCTTTTGAATCCTATACCAAACTCAAAGGTTATGGATTTAAGCCACATGATGATTTTGCACTTGCAAAAATAGGTGAAGCACGTGTGATGGCAGGTTATACTGAAAGGGGAAATATAACTCGTCTTTTAATATTTGGTGATGATGAAAGGTGAGGATATGGATTCTGATTTGGCCGAAGAAATTGAATATATGGTAGATTTGCTTACTAAATCAGGATTTTTCAGTGTTGATGAAATCATAGAGATATTGGAAGAGCAATTTATTGATGAGGAAATTGATTTTTCTGATTTCAATATTTCTTTGACTGACTCTTCCAATGAGAACTTTTCAAGACTTGAAAATGCATTTTCGAGGATTGCCCAATCAGGCATTGTAGCCATTCACAATTGCGGCTTTGACATCAAGGAAGGTGTGTCTGATGCATTTGAATTGCAGGTCCATCTGTTAAATAACAAGTTTGCCCCTCAAGGTTTTTGCTTTTACACCTTTGAAGATGTGGAATATTGTGTTTTCGACGGGTATTTGAAAATCACCTTCGGAGACTTTGAAAACGATGAGAATAAGGCATTGGAAATTGGAAAAGTTGTATCTGAATGTTTAAAAGAGGAAAATTTTACTATTAACTGGGATGAAACTGTTAACAACCAAATTGAGATTAATCCATTTAAGTGGGATAAGTCATATGACGGCGAAAAGGAATATGAAATTGAAGGGGCATATGATGTCTTTGTTAAAAGTCAGGTGTTAGAATGAATACGAGATCTTTAAAATTAATTCGTGATGTAATGATCAATTCAGGTAAAGTGACTTCAGTAGAAATATCTCAGGATTCGATATATCTTGAATTTAAGGATGTTGAACTGGGAAATCCCAAGTCAAATGAGGAAATGTCCCTTACAGTTCGTTTTGCTGAAGATTCATTTTTCACCGTTTTTTACAATAACATCTGGGATGTTGATTTCATGTCAAAATATGACTATAAAAAACAGCTGCTCAGTCAGGAGATATTTTTTGACATCAAGGAAATCAAATTCATTGACTTTGAATATCTGAATACTTTTTTCTATAACTTTAAAAGTGAAAAATCAATTTCCGACGTTGAAGACTTCAGCATTCACAATATACGCAATGACTTTTTCATGCTGGTTGACACAAAGGATGTCGGATTTGCCGTTGGTGGAAACCAGATGGATTTCTTCACTCCATTCGAAAGGCTTGACGACGCGTCACTGAGGGAGCTTTCCAATGAATGGATGCTTTATTTTTTAAATTATCATTTGAAAAGAAACATCATAAAGGACCCGATGTGTGAAAATCATCCGTTGATATACACTAAAAAATAATTTCATATACTTTCTGCAATATCTATTAAAAATATGGATTTGATAGATATTTTAAATAACTTTTTTTAACCAGCTATTAAAATTATCCATCATTATTTTAATTTAAAACCATCCAGAAACGATTTGGTATGTGTGGTTGGCTGCTGAGATGAATCCGTTGAAATTCTTGTTATGGATGTTTGCCATATCATCTTCAATACGGTCATCAACTTCCCTTAAAAATGTTGTATTGTTGTAGTCATGGCTTGTAAAGTAATGTACCTGTATTGCATAGTTGGTATCCTCTTTAGGGAATACATAGCTGACTCCAACATGATTCCAGACTTGATTATTGTCCCTTGAAGGATTGGTGAAATACTGCTTGGATACAGGAACTCCACTAAGTGTTGAGTACTCATTTTTCAGAACTTTGTAACCTCCATCTTCCAGGGCTCTGAATTTGGCTTCCGAAATCGAGGTTATATGGTCTTCGGGCCAGTCGTCCCAATGGTCAATATAAACATACTCGTTGGTAATTGCATCTGGAGTTTTGGACATGTTTGTCTGGTTCAACTCTTTGGTTGTATTCCATGCTTGAGGAACAACGCTTGCGCTGTGTCCGAATTCTATTGTTTTGTCGGTGGTGCCACTTAAAAAGCTATTAATCCCATTAATGTTTGATGCAATAAAAATTATGAGGATTATAATTAGCAGTCCTATTAATTTTTCCTGATTCCTCATTTTTTACCTCCTTTATGTTCGGTTTTAGACCATCTGCGCTCTTTTCTTGTCATCATTGTTTTCATTGTCATGAAAAACAACGGGATTAAATGGAAACAATAAATGTAATATTTTATGATATCTTTAATCAATTCCTGAATTGTAGGTTTGTCTCTTGAAAGGGCAAGAATTATGCCTGGGAAAAATGCGATGACTGATAGGAATCCGACTACGAATGGGGCTTCCATTCTGATTATTGTTGGGCTGTGGAAAATAAACCATGATATTGCATTGATGATTGTAACCACAAATCCGAAAAAGATTAACAGGTTAAAGCTGTAGAATGAAATGTGTTCTAAAATATTGAATTTCTTCAGAAGGGATATCTTTGCTCTTAGAATTTGAGGGAAGTAAACGAAAAGTGTCTCAAAGTTACCTATTGCCCATCTTACCCTTTGTCTGAAAAATGCACTCCAATCAGTTACCGCTTCCTGATAGACTGCACATTCTCCGCAATAGCGTATTTTTCCGCCCTGAAGTATAATTTTTATGGCCAAGTTCAAATCTTCAGTAACTGCAAATCCGTCCCATCTTCCACAATCGATGATTGCGTCCTTTTTAACGAATTGCCCATTACCTCCTAAAAATCCGGTACTTCCAAGGTTGTCCTTAGCAATCAATGTATTTCCGAAACTTGCAAATTCCAAATGCTGCATACGGGCAAGATAGTTTTCGTCACGATTAAACATTTTAACCCTTGACTGCACTCCATCAATGTCTCCGTTAAGATATTGCACGATTGTCATTAGATAATCAGTTTTAATCTGGGTATCGGCATCAAATACTCCTATTATCTCTCCTTGAGATAGTGTTAAGGCATCATTTAAAACGAAACCCTTACCCTTTCCAGACCTTGGAGGGTGTCTTGTAACAATTTTGAGCTGTGGCAGGTCCTTTTTTATTTCTGCCAATATCTCGCCTGTGCTGTCTGTGGATCCGTCATTAATAACGATAACCTCAAAGTTAGGTTCTTCATTTTTATAATATTCGCTTTGGCAGACGCTTTTAACGGTCGCTTCGATGGTGTTTTCCTCATTGTGTGCCGGTATGAAAATGCTTATGAATGGCAGGTCTTCCTCTTCATAGGGGATGACAGGGTCCATTTTTCTAATACTGATTATTGAATTGAGCAACATTGTGAGTGATGGTATTAAAAGCACCCATTGAAGCCATGTTGCATTTCTGGTTAGAATTGCCATTATGATTAGTGCAATGCACAATATCAAAAGAAAGCTTGAGTCTGATTTTTCAATAACGAGCTCTGTACTTTTCTCTTTAATTTTTGCTTGGGCAGTTTTAACATTAATTATGTTCTGTTCATGCTTTTTGATAGCAACTGCCATTGATCTTTGCACTTCACCGTCTTCTAATGGCTTGAGTAGAAAGCCGTAAGGGTTTTTGGTTAACAATCTATCGATTGTCTCATCAAAAAGTGCCCCAACTATAAGTATAATTGGCACATTAAAGAGCTCTAAATCTCCAGCTAATTCCTCTAAATCAATATTTTCAACTTCTGTGTCTAAAAAAATGAGGTTGGGAGATATTTTATCAAGTTTGTCAAAAACATCTTCCTTTACAAATGCATTTCCGGAATATTCATAATCATAATCTTCAACAAATTCCTTCAGTAAAGACAATGATTCTTCATCAGAGCTAATAGCAAAAATCTTAGGTTTTCCACTAATTAATTCTAATTCGGTCATTTAAATCGGATTATTCTGTAAAACCGCTGGCATCATTTAATTTTTTTTCTTCCAATTTTGCTCTGTTGATTGTTATTTTGAGAGTTTTGTCTAATTTGTTAATGTCATATGGCTTTGAAACAAATCCGTATGAACCCTTGACGTTTGATTTTTCGAATGTATCTGTATCTGTGTTTGCGGTCAAGTATATGATTGGAATATGCCATTCGGAGATCACTTCTGCTGCTTCAATACCTTCCATGTCTCCTTTTAATTTAATATCCATTAGAACAACATCAGGAGTTTTTTCTGCAGCTGTATCAATTGCATCTTGTCCAGTATCAACTGTATCAACAATTTCGTAACCTAATTCTTCTAAACTGTATTTTAAATCTAATGCGGTAATAGCTTCATCTTCTACTATTAATATTCTTTCATTCATATTATACCTTCCCATTTAACATTTTCTATTTTTTGTGTTTATTTTATTTAAATATTTAGTTTAATTTGTTTTATATGATTAAAACAATCATCCTTCAATTGTATGCTCCATAGTAATCGGGAATGTTAATCTGTACCCGGTTCCGTTTTCATGTTGGAATAGTTCGATTTTTCCGTCGAGCTGTTTTGTCAGGTTCTTGATGATTTCACATCCTAAGTTTTTAGTTATTGCGCTTGGGTCTTCAATTCCAACTCCATTGTCCCGAAGTATCAATTCGGCGGTTTCATTGTCCAATTTTGTAATTTTCTTGGTTATCTTTTTGTTAGGGGCTGATTTGTCAGGGAATGCATGTTTTATTGCATTCATGGTTAGCTCGTCAATAACCAATAGTAATGGTGTAATTACCTCAATGGACAGGTTTAAGTCTCCATCAACTTCAGATTCGAATTCAATTCCATCTCTCAGACCGATTAAACTTCTTAGCTGGCCGTCTTGGTCAACAATGTATTCCTTCAGGTTGATATTTTTGAAATCTGTTGTATTGTATGTTTTTTCGTGAAGAATGGCCAGTGAGGATAGTCTTGATTGCATATGGTCAATGATTATGTTCGGCTTATTTTTATAAGCTCTTTTCTCAAGGTTCAGGAAACTGTTGAGTACCTGCAGGTTGTTTTTGACCCTGTGGTGAACTTCCTTAATCAGAATTGTCTGATGTTCATTTGCTTCCATAAGCTCTTGTTGTTTTTTACGGTCTTCGGTAACATCAGTTATAAACCCGATACTGTGGGTGGTTTCACCAAATTCAAACCTTTCAAGATAAATTTCAGCGATTTTCTGGTGGTTTTCATCACCATGCACATTATAGGTAACTCTTTCGCTGAGTTCATCCCTTTCTCCTTTGACCAATTCTTTGATTTTGCATTGGATTGATTCCTCAACAATATTTTCGATAATTTTGCGGGAATGATGGTATGTTTCGGGATTCTCTTCAACAAGGTTGTAGAATCCTTCTGAAAACTCATAATGTTTTACGCTTAAAGGATCAATTAGCAATGCCAATTTTTTGCTGTTTTTAAAACCTTTAAGTAAAAAGTCAACAGGCCTTGTCATCTTGCGGGTAGAATCTGTGCTGACATCTTTGAATAAACCGTAACGGCTCAATAAATGTCCGTCTTCATCGAATTTTGAGTAAAGATTGGCTTCAATATATTTTAATATGCCGTCATCAGTCTTTATTCTTATTATTGTTTCATAGTTGACTCTTCCACGGTCCAGTTCCTTTAACAGTTTGTCGATTAGGGGCCGGTCCTCTGGAATGACTAGATCAAAGATGATGTTATAATATTCGTCGTTCGGTTCACGGGCACGGTTAATGATATTGTATATTCCCTGTGTCCAGGAGTATCTGTCATTTATTTTGTAATAGCTTCCGGTTTGTGAGAAGTATTCAATCAAATTGGCTTTCTCATCGTATTTCCCATCATCGCTAACAGTTAGGCTGGTTCCTCTGTTGTCCCGGTGGTCGGAAACCAGTATGATTTTTTCCATATCATAAACAACCTTGACATTAGAAAATCTTGCCAGTTTCTCGTTGAAATGATAATAGAATCTCATATTTTTCGTTTCGTGAGTTTCATAAACCTCTTTTAGAGGCTCTTTTAAAACTTGATAAAAACCGGGTGATGTTTTACTGAGTAAACGTCCTGCAACATCACTTTGTTTAATTTTGCCTCTTGTAAGAGCACTCAGACCCAATCTGTGGATAATGAAATCATTACCATCATCAATAGGCACGAATATATCCAAGTCGTTACTGAGATAATTCAATGTTTTTTCAAAAGGCGTATAAAACATATCATATTCCTGAGGAACTTGTCTGTAAAGTTCTTCTTCTGTGATATCATAGATGTGAACTTCTTCAGTATCCTCTAACTGCCTATATGTTTTTTCAATTCTCATTTGTCCTCCTCCCATTCTTTGTGTTCGTCAATGGTATGTTCGAAGTTGACTGGGAAAATTATTCTAAATCCGGTTCCAACTTCACAGTCTAAAAGTTCAAGTTTTCCGTTAATCTGTCTGGTTAGATTATTAATTATTTCCCAACCCAAATTATGGTTAACTAGGGCGTCAGGGTCTTTCAGTCCCACTCCGTTATCCTTCAATATCAGTTCACAGATATGGTCATCTATAAAATCGATCTTTTTTGATATGGTTTTATTGGGCATATCCGGATCGGGGAATGCATGTTTGATTGCATTCATGGTCAGTTCGTCAACAATGAGCAGCAATGGGGTAATTACATCCATTGACAAATGGATTCTAGGATCAACATCTGAAGTGAAGTTTATGTTCTTTGCCCCGAATAGCATGTGCAGTGTTGAATCCTGGTCTTTCATATAGTCTTCAAGGTTGATGTTGATGAAATCATCGGTATTATAGGTTTTTTCATGAAGCAGAGCCAAAGATGATAAACGTGCCTGCATGTTGTCCAGTATACGGTTTGGATTGTCACCATATGCTCTTTTCTCAAGGTTTAAGAAACTGTTCAGTACCTGCAGGTTATTCTTAACCCTGTGATGCACTTCTTTAATCAGTATATTTTTAGTCGCATTTGATTTTATCAATTCCTGCTGCTTTTTACGTGACAGCGTGATGTCTGTTAAAAATCCGATACTGTGGTCTTTGTTACCATATCTGAATCGTTCGATAAACAATTCGCATACTTTGATTTTCTCTCTGTCTCCTTTGACTTTGTATGTCAGCACCTTATTGACTTCGGTTATTTCTCCGGCAATCAATTTCTCAAGTTCTCTTCTGACGTCCTCTTCGACGATATTGTTTAGGATTGATTCATTGTGGATATATTCGCTTTTTGGAATTTCAACCATCTTGTAGAATCCTTCACTGAATTCGTATCTTTTGCTTAGAGGCTCAACAAGCAGGGATAATTTTGAATTGTGGTTGAATCCGTTCAGCATGAAGTCCACAGGTCTGGTCAGGTGTTTGTGGGAATCGATGCTTATGTCCTTAAACAGTCCATAGCTGCTTACCTCTTCACCGTTTTCATCGAATTTTGAGTAAAGATATGTGTCCAGATATTTGATGTGTCCTCCAGGTGTTTTAATACGAATGATATTTTCGTAAGTGTCGGTTTCGGGACTCATGGTTCCCAGCAATTCCTCCACCAGAGGCTTGTCTTCCGGAATTACCAGATCAAAGATAATATTATAGAACGCGTCGCTTGTCTCTTTAGTACGATTTATAATATTATATATTCCCGGAGTCCATGTGTATTCGTCATGTGCCTTGTAAAAGCTTCCTGTCTGTGAGAAATATTCGATTAAAGTAGCCTTGTTTTCGTCATCTTCCTTTTTCTGCTCTTCAATGCTTTTGGTTATATTTTCAGCCTTGGTCAAATCGGAAACGACATAAATCTTGCCTTCATCGAAAAGTATGTGGATATTGGCAAGTGTAACAATCTTATCGCTGATATAGTAAAATATTCTCATCACTTTTGTTTCTCCGGTTTCAAGGACTTCATTAAAGATATCCTTAAAGATGTCACAGTAAAACGGAGAAGCTTCACTGAATCTCCTACCTTCAACATCCTCCAATTTCAAATTCAGTCTTTCAAGCAGATTCCAGCCGATTCTCTCAACTAAAAAATCGCCGTCATCCATGGGCTGAAATACATTGATGTCTGAAGGGACGTGCTTCATAACATTGCTGAAACGAACATTGTCAAGCTTTTTCACCGGCTTTGATGGATGAAATACCTTGTCTCTGTCAATGTTATAAACCCGTATTTCTTCTATTTTTTCTAGTTCTCTGTATTGTCTTTCAACATGCATGCATATTA
This sequence comes from Methanobrevibacter sp. UBA212, assembly GCF_905233225.1. NCBI lineage: Archaea > Methanobacteriati > Methanobacteriota > Methanobacteria > Methanobacteriales > Methanobacteriaceae > Methanobrevibacter > Methanobrevibacter sp. UBA212. Next base: position 2,323 of record NZ_CAJODJ010000029.1, on the reverse strand, counting down.
CCTTGAGTTTATAAATTATATGAATAATATTTATCTTTGATATTATATTTATAATTATATGAATTTTTTTTGAATGTAATTGGAAAAGTTTTTTATAGAGAATTAACATAATATTAGTGTTATGGAAATTTTCTATAATTTTCTTACCTATTAACTTTTAAGGAGTTATTAAATGACTTGCAGTATTTTAGTTGGTGGAGCATGGGGTGACGAAGGTAAAGGAAAATGTATCACTTACCTTTGTGACAATGACAAACCTGACATTATAGCCCGTGCAGGCGTTGGACCAAATGCCGGCCACTCCGTTGAATTCAATGGGGAGAAGTATGGTTTGAGACTGACTCCATCAGGATTTGTACACACCGATGCAAAACTTATGATTGGTGCAGGAGTTCTAGTGAACCCTGACGTATTATATAAAGAATTCGAAGACTTGAAAAAATATAATGTTAAAGAGAGGATGTGCGTTGACCCTAGATGCGCAATAATTACTGAAGACCATATGGATAGGGATAAAAAATCAGAACATCTGGCTAAAAAAATCGGAAGTACCGGTTCAGGATGCGGACCAGCAAATTCAGACCGTGTAATGAGAACAATAGGTCTTGCAAAAGACACTCCTGAACTTGAGGATTATATCACTGACGTGTCCCTTGAAATCAACGAGGCCATTGACAATGGTGAAGAGGTATTCATTGAAGGATCACAAGGTTTTGCCTTGTCCCTCTACTACGGATCATACCCATATGTGACCAGTAAGGACACAACTGCTTCAACATTTGCAGCTGATGTCGGTGTTGGACCAACTAAGGTGGATGAAGTCATAAACGTGTTCAAGGCATACATTTCCCGTGTCGGTGAAGGACCTTTCCCAACTGAAATGACACAGGAGGAAGCTGAAAGCAAAGGCCTTGAAGAATACGGTGTTGTAACCGGAAGACGCAGAAGAATCGGTCACTTTGACATGGAACTTGCAAAGGAATCCTGCAGAATCAACGGCGCTACCCAAATTGCATTGACCTGTGTTGACAGGTTGTTTGACTGTGCACGTGTACAGGACTACAGTGAACTGTCCGCTGAAACCAAGGCTTTCATTGACAATATAGAAACCGAAACCGGCGTGCCAGTGACCATAATTTCAACAGGTCCTGACTTGAAGGACACTATTGATTTAAGAAAAGAGTTATTATAATCTCTTTTTTCCATTTTTTTTAAACTATACTTTCTTTTGATTTCATCCTGTAGAATATTGCGGACAATGCCAGAACTATGACGATTATCCCAATATCCACCATCAGTTCAAATTGGCTGACGTTCATGAACAGTTCAACTATTCCAATCACCCATATTATTATCAAAAATATCGGCAGAATGTATTTGATTATTGCTGTCCAGATGGTGCCGATCTTGATTCTTGACTTTTCGTTTAAGACAGGAATGATCTTTTCAGCGCCATAATACCATCCGAACACTACACACTGGATTGCAATCAAAAGCAATATTCCGAATTTGTTCACAAATCCGTCAACGATTCCAACGAGGTAGCTGCTTATTCCGCATGTGAATGCAAGTGAGCATAGGCATCCTATGATGCTCAATATTGTCACCAGCTTTTTACGGCTCATATTTGATTTTGATGAGATTGAGCCTATTATCGGTTCGAAAAATGCAAAGGCGGAACTTATTCCAGCAAAAAGCACTGCCAAAAAGAACAATGGAGCTAAAATGTGTCCTATGACTCCCATTAAACTGAATATTTTTGGAAATACGACAAATATCAGTCCCGTGCCCTCGCTGACCAATTGTACCAGAGGGGTTCCGGATGTCGCTGACATATATCCGAGAATTGAAAAGACTCCAAATGCCGTAAAGATTTCAAAGCTTGAGTTTGATAAAACAACAAAGAATACGTTGTCGGTCAGACCTTTATTGTCCGACAGGTAAGTTGTATACGTCAGAGCAAGGGCTTCACCAATTCCAAGCGAGAATATTATCTGTGAAAATGCCACAATCCACAGGTTAATGTCTGAAAGTAGATTCCAATTTGGATGTATTAACGCATCAATTCCGATGCTTGCTCCGGGCAGTTTCAGTGCGTAAATGACAATGATTGCCATCATGACGAATACTGCAGGTATCAGTATCTTTGAAGCAAGCCCGATTCCCTTATCGATGCTTCTGTGTGAAATGAACCTTGAACCACCCCACCCTAAAAGAGGGTGAGGATTCCTGAATTTTTTTCACTTAATAATGGTTAATTTAAGTATTTTTTCAGGCTATCTCCGTTGAACCAGCGGTTTAGAATATTAATTGCTGCGTTTGT
>NZ_CAJODJ010000028.1:0-27052 GCF_905233225.1 Methanobrevibacter sp. UBA212 | reverse complement strand
CAAAAGCCTAACCGGCGCATACAAAGGCACCGGCAATATTGACTCCTTTGAGCTCTTTGAAAGATATAAAAAAGGGGATGAGGCGGCAAAGGACGCAATAAGGAATTATTCAAGAAGGATTGCGGCGGGAATCGTGACCATACAGGCTGTGCTTGACCTTGAAAAGTTCTGCATCGGAGGCGGAATTTCCGCACAGGACGTTTTGATAGCCGAAATTAGAAACAGCGTACACGAGTTCTTTAAAGCGAAATCATCTGAAGCGATAAACGAGCCTGCAGTTGAAAGGTGCCGCTTTAAAAATGCGTCCGGCTGTGTCGGTGCCGTATACAATTTTTTGACAATGGAAAAGATTTTTTAAGTTGAGAATTAATAAAATATTATGTGATAACATGAATATTAATAAAAATGGATTGCACTCAAGACAGCCACACAGACAATATGAACATATGAGTCTGGATGATATGGTTGGAAAATATAAGGCTATCGAACCGATAAACAGCGTGGAATTAAAACATGAACTAAAATAATGAGATTATTAATGTATTTCTTAAATACAACATTTATTGTCGGATTGTTTGTCTCATGAACAAGGCATCCGGAAGCTGTAGAAATTTACAAAAAAATAAGAAATAGTCGGCTAGTAATCTCAAAATTAGTTATTGCTGAAACTGTGACAGTTTTAAAAAACAAACTTCCAACCAAGGATATCCGTGAAATATATAATAATATTCCCTACATATTTGAGGTAATTGATGATTCCGAGTTATATGATGGTGCAATGAATGAATTCATTAAATATGACTCGAACATTTCATTTTTCGACAGCATGTATGTCCATATAATGAAAGAAAAAAATATTTCAGAAATAGTTAGTTTCGATAGTGATTTTGATAGGGTTAATGGAATTATAAGACTCCATTAACTTCTTATTTTTTGTGTTGATGGTGCTTAATTATTCATTTTTCACTGTTTAAATAACATTTAAATCAAATAAAAAACAACATTAAACCATGAAAGCAGTTATTCCAGCGGCAGGTTTCGGAATCAGATTTCTTCCTGCAACAAAGGCACAGCCGAAAGAGATGCTTCCGGTCTATGACAAGCCCACACTCCAGTTTCTCGTTGAGGAGGCGGTGGCGTCAGGCATCGATGACATCCTAATCATCACAGGGCGAAACAAGAGGTCAATCGAGGACCATTTCGACAAGTCATACGAACTCGAGTACACCCTGCAGAGGGCGGGAAAGGACCGCCACCTCAAAAAGGTCAGGAAAATCACCGACCTTGCAGACATCTGCTATGTGCGCCAGAAAGACCTCAGGGGCCTGGGCGATGCCATAAGATGCAGCGAAAAGCACGTTGACAACGAGGCCTTTGCAGTGCTTCTGGGCCATACCATCACAAAGGGAAAGGTCCCATGCACAAGACAGCTGATAGACGTCCACAACAGATACGGCTCATCAGTGGCGGCGCTGGGAGACGTTTCCAAATACAACCAGAACCAGTACAACATCCTTGATGCAGAAAAGCTGGAAGACAATATCTATAAAATCAGAAGGATTGCCAAAAGCCCCCAGAACGAAAGGGCGCCGATAGACCTCGGCATCATCGGCAGATACATCCTCACGCCGGAAATCTTCGACAAGATCGACGACACCGAAGTGGGGTTCAGGGGCGAGATTCATCTCACCGAGGCAATGTCAAAGCTGGATTCCCTTTACGGAGTGGCGTTTGAAGGCCAGTCCCATTACGTTGGAAACCGCCTGGAATGGCTCAAGACCTCAATCAGGTATGCCCTTGAGGACGATGAGTTCAAAGACGACCTCATAGACTACATGAAGGGATACATCTAGACACAGGATAGTCCTGTTTGGCAACAACAAACACACACGATGGTCTTGTTTAGACATAAGTTAAACATAACATTATCCGGTTCAGCAACAATATCTGCCAAAAGCGACAGGTTATGCACCACTTAAATTCTGTTTGCCAACAGATCCTATCTGCTCAAAATCCTTATCAGCTTGACAAGCGCGAAGCCCATTATCCCCTTGTTTTTATATATGTCATCGATTGCCGAAATCTCATCATGCAATTCTTTCTTTTCGGACTGTGTAAAATCACCCTGGCGAAGCAGATTGATATAGTTCACAAGGAACGGATTAATCATTGTGGAAACGTCCTCCATCCCTTCCAGATTGCATTTCTCGATTGCCTGCCTGTATGACTTGATGGTGTCCAGAACCAGCTGGAACTTGATGTTTTTGGTGATGGATAAATCCCCGTCAAAACGCATGGAATAGTTAACGATGACCTCATCATTCAGAAGAACTATCTTTGAGTTGAAAAACACATCCAGAACGAAGTTCAAGTCCTCGCCTGCAGTGAATTTTTTAAACTCGGCAAACTTTTCACGGCGGACTATCTTTGTCCAGATTGCAGGAAGCATCTTCAAAATCGCAGGATCTGTTTTGACATCCTCAATCACGACCCTGTCACTGTACTCAAGAGCCTTTCCATAGAGTATCGGATAAAGAATCCTTGTCCAGATAAATCCCAAAACAGGAGGAAATTTCGGATAGGTCCTGATGTCGTTGTCCCTCGAATCATAAGGAGAATAGGAGATGAACCTGCAGTCGTCATACACCCTCCAGTATCTTCCAACGGCAACATCCGCACCCGAACTTGAAATTTCATTGTAAAGGGCCTCGCAGGCGGTTGGAGTATATGTGTCGTCGGCATCCAGAAACATTATGTAGTCGGCAGTCGTATGAGTGAAAGCGATGTTTCTTGGCTCATGAGGAGCCCCGCAGTTTTCGGCCAGATGTATTGCCTTGAAATTAGGATATCTTTCGCAGTACTCATCTATTATGCTGGCTGAACTGTCGGTCGATGCGTCATTGACGATGACCACCTCAATATTCTCGACTCCGATGCTTTGGCTGACTATGGAGTCAAGGGAATCCCTCAGATATTTCTCGGCATTGAAAACCGGCATTATGATTGACACTTTATACTCGCTCATCACTTTGAATTTTTATTTTATGTAGTATTTAAAAATTTCAAACATGCAATAATCCAAAGTAAAATCAACGTGACAATCCTTCAAAAAGGCCCGAGAAAACAACAGCATGAAACGAAAACTTCATTTAAATCATGCCAAACCTTAAAAATAATGGAACTTCACCACCATTCCAGCGATTCGTGGAGAAACATGCCAGTGGAAAGATTTCTAAATGCATTTCCTGTATGTTGCACACAATATTGTTGGATTTGAAGACAAGATTTACCCTTCAAAAATATAGATTGAATACATCTAAAACACAATATCAAGCAAAACCATGGGAAATGACGTTTCCGTCCTTGTCCACAACTCTCATATATCCGTCATCATATTTTACGCGCTCATTTCCATCGCCTATCGGTTCGCGTGATACCTCATGCTCCCTCGGATTCCACCCGTCAGGAGTTATATCATATTCCTGGCGATGTGATGAAGACTGGGAACTGCTTGACTGTGGTTTTACGGCCTCAGTTACCTTTTCCTTAATGCTCAGCTTCTGTGTTGAATTTGTTCCTGTGCAGTTTTCATTTCCGCCATAAGTGACGGTCACGTTATATTTTCCTTTCTTCAAATGCAAATCAAGTTTTGCCTTGCCTTTGGAATTTGTCTTGACGACGTCGTCAACCACGACCTTTCCCTTCTTGTCAGTTACTGTGACGTTGACAACTTCCTTTGAAAGCGCAGTCCCGTTCAAATCTTTCAGCTCGACTGACAATTTTCCACCTTCATACTGCTCCTTATCGCTTGTGATTTTAATTTTGGTTGCCTCTTTTGCATGTGATTGGTTAAACATCATCACACCGACGGCCACCGCAAGAATGGCGATTACCACAAGAAGCATTATGATTATGTTTCTGTTTTCCATAGAATATCCTCCATATTTAAGTTGTGTCAATCATATGCATATAATTTTCGAGCATGGCCAAACATAATATACGTCCGGCACCAAATGCACAATATCAACACAACATTATTGTGTTTGCCAACAAAAACATATAATCATAGATAGATTTAAATATTGTCAAGACATATTTATAATTGGAAAAACTTTTTTTAAGTTTTTCTGCACTTTCATCGACAACTTCATGTCGAATAATATTTTGATTGAATTTATATCAAATTTTTTCAATGAACAAATTAAAACGGATTACTGTTCGGTTTAGGCGTTTCATTTTAGGCTGGACGGCATTAATTTGCTAGTTGAAAACAGGGAGAAACACGAAATCAAAAATGTCGGGTCGGTCCAGTGGCCCGACTTACTCATCTTTTAGCCCACTGACTATTTTTTATATCTACATGAGATCTTTTTGGCGAAGTTACACACAACTTGCATCTTTTTGACAACAATTTTTTATAAAAATCCTGCCAATACCTCAGGGAGAAAAGACAGCAAAAAATGACATGCAAATGCTTCATTCAAGATGCAATATAACACCAACATGATACAAAAAGTCAGCTCAAATTAATGCGAAATTTTAAAATAATGAAAGAGGATTGACATTGCAAGTAATTTGCGCAAGGGAATATAGATGAAAAAAATAAAATAATGAAAGATTTCGCAAATTCCTCCAAAGGGCATTGTCATCCCGCCGGAAATGCCTGCCAAAAACACCCCTGCGGAAAATATATTTTCCCGAGATGTTCAGGCATTCGCACCCCCACATGAATATGATTCGGACATGCGAAAAATGACATGAAATCTAAAACTTATATAATAAAAAAAATATAAAGTAAATGGGTTATTAAATCCATAGGAGTAATTATATATGAGATGTGTTGGTACAGTAGTACGCGGAATAAGAACACCGATTATCAAAAAGGACGATGATTTGGCCTCCATCGTTGTTGATTCACTGATGGCCGCAAAGGAAAGCGAAGGATTTGAATTCAGGGACAAGGACATTGTTGCAATCACAGAAGCGGTTGTGGGAATTTCAGAAGGAAATTATGTCACCGTGGATGACGTTGCAAAGGACCTCGAGAAAAAGTTCCCGTCCAAAAACATCGGAGTCGTCAATCCGATTTTAAGCAGAAACCGATTTTCAATCATCCTCAAGGGCATTGCAAGGGGAATGGACAAAATCACATTGCTGTCATCATTTCCGTCAGATGAGGTTGGAAATGGAATAATGGATGAAAATATCCTTGACAAAAGCGAATATGACCTTGCAAGCGTCATTTCAGAAGAGGAATACAGAAAAACTTTCGGATCATGGATTCACCCCTTCACCGGAATAAACATGGTCGACTTCTACCGTGATTTGATTGAAAGCGAGGACTGTGAGGTTGAATTCGTATTCTCAAACGACATCAGGACAATCCTTGACTACACAAATGATGTCCTGACCTGTGACATCCACACAAGGGAAAAAAGCACAGCATTGCTTAAAGGCGAAGGCGCAAACGTTTACGGACTTTACCAGGTGCTGACAGAACCTGTCGACGGTTCAGGCTGCAATCCTGACTACGGACTTCTGGGTTCAAACAAGGCAACCGAAGAAAAGCTGAAGCTCTTCCCGAAAACCGGTCAGGCAGTGGTTGAAGAGGTCCAGAGAAGGCTTATTGAACTTACCGGAAAGCAGATTGAGGTCATGGTCTACGGTGACGGAGCGTTCAAGGACCCTGTCGGAAAGATCTGGGAACTGGCAGATCCAGTCGTTTCACCAGCACATACCAGTGGACTCGTGGGATATCCGAACGAAATCAAGCTTAAATACGTATCCGACAACAAGTTCGCAGACCTTAAAGGCGATGAGCTCAAAGAGGCAATCGTCGATGAAATCAGGAAAAAGGCTGAAAACCTCATGGGACAGATGATTACCGAAGGAACCACCCCAAGGGTACTCACCGATTTGATCGGTTCACTTTGTGATTTGACAAGCGGTTCCGGAGACAAGGGAACACCTGTTGTCTTCATCCAGGGATACTTCGATAATTTAGCAAGCGACTAAATTATCCAAACCCTTCTTTTTTTAATTGGATTTGAAATTATAATTTAACTGATTTTTAGTGATGCTTTTGGGTTTAAAATTAGTATTGACCCAATCAAGTGATTTTGAAAAAAAAGAGAAAATGTGAGGATTAGATAATCCTCAAAAATTTTGTGTTTTATCTTGCTTTTACATTGCATTTAGCAGTGTTTTTCATTCCTTTTGCCTTGTAGGTAAAGACCGCTTTGTATTTTTTACCTTTTTTAAGTTTTTTGATAACTTTTTTAGGTACTTTGAATGTTGCAATTCCTTTTTTGTTGGTTTTTGCCTTGTATGTTTTTCCCTTAAACTTCAAGTAAACCCTTTTCTTTTTAAGGACTTTTTTGCCTTTGAGTTTTACTTTGATTTTAAGTTTTTTAGCTGTCTTTTTAACTTTTACTGTCTTTTTGACAGGTTTTACAACAGACTTGACTGTCACTGTGTTTTTGGTTGTAAATCCTTTGTATGCTACAGTGATAGTGTGCTTTTTGACTTTAAGGTTTAACTTAAAGTTGGCATAACCGTTCTTATCTGTTTTGGCAGAATAGGTTTTGCCTCCAACATTCATTTGAACGACTTCACCTGCTCCGACATATTTGCCGTCATCACCAATGATTCTGACCCTATAGTCGGATCCGTCAGCAAAGAAGATTGTTGCATCCTTATTGTCTGCGATTCTTTTGACTATTTTCAGGTTGGCCAGTTTATATTCACCGGTTGCCGGATTGACAATAACAACAGCATAATCTCCAAGAGCCAATCTGTCATTGAACTTAAAGACACCATTGGAATCGGTTTGGACAGTGTATGTCTTTGTGCCTACCTTGATGCTTACTTTTTCGTTTGCAAGCGGGTCCCCGTTACCGTCAAAGAGTTTTGCGCTATAGTCCACACCGCTGTTATATCCTCTGGTCATGTCTGAAGCGACGATTGTAGGGTCACGCTTTATGGCAACGGACTCGTTGACCGGAAGATAATTGTCGTCACCGCTGTAGACAACAGTCACATTGTTATCTCCGATAATCAGGTTATTGATACTGACAATTGTAGTGCCGTTAATCAAATCAACGCTTTGTGAAAATACGCCATTTACATAAACGCTTACATTTCCAATGGCATCTTCAGGCAATAGCACAATCAATGCGGCTGTGCCGTTTGTCTCATTTCCAAAGTAGATATTCATAGTTGCATTTGCTTTGGAAATCTCAAATGCTGTGGAATTAAATCCTGTATAATTGCCGTTTAAAACGGTTACATTTGCAATATAGCTGCCTGTTGGCAGATATTTGAGGATGAGGCTTCCTTTACCTTCACTGACATTTACCTTATAGGTGTTATTGTTGACACACACCATGTATTCTCCGTCGACCTCAGACAGAACAACAATAGTTTCGTTGTCTATGTGAGTAACATTTTCAGCAGAGATTGAAATGTCGATGTGTTTGATTGCCACAGCGAATGTTGTGGAATTGAATCCGGTATAGTTGCCGTCCACAATAGATACAGTAGCTAAAATGTCATCACCAACGCTTAAATCGGTGATATTTTTGACTCCCATTCCTCCGGTTACGGATACGTCATAGTCAACGCCCCTGACATTTACGATGTATGCGCCGTCAACATCACTTTGAACAGTGACGGTGGCATTCTCGCCATAGGTAATGTATGGAACTGAGATGACAAGCATGACCTGTTTAGGAGTTACGTTGAATGAGGTAGCGTTAAATGCAGTGTAGTTGCCGTCTAAAATTGTAACGGAAGCTAAAATATCATCACCGACAGTCAGGCCAGTGATATTTTGGACTCCTATTCCTCCGGTTACGGATACGATATGGTCAATGCCCCTGACGGTTACAAGATAGTCGCCGTCAACATCACTTTCAACAACAACAGTGGCATTCTCGCCGTAAGTGATGTTTGCAACGGAGATGACAACTGCAATCTCTTTAGGAGCTACGTTGAATGAGGTAGCGTTGTATGCAGTGTAGTTACCGTTTACAATTGTAACGGAAGCTAAAATATCATCACCGACAGTCAGGCCAGTGATATTTTGGACTCCCATTCCTCCGGTTACGGATACGATATTATCAGCACCCCTGATATTTACGATGTAGTCGCCGTCAACATCACTTTCAACACAGACAGTGGCATTTTCGCCATAAGTGATGTTTCCAACAGAAATGACAACTGCAATCTCTTTAGGAATCACTTCAAATGATGCCTCATCAAATCCGGAATAATTGCCGTCAACAACAGTGGCATTGACCTCATAGCTTCCAACAAACAGGTCCGGTACAGACACGTTTCCGGTACCGCCTCTAACAGTGACTGTGAACGGTTTGCCTGCCGCATAAACAAGATACTCACCATCAACATTAGCATTAATGGTAACATTGGCGACTTCCTCATAGGCTATATCGGATACGATGATTTCTAGGTCCACCACCTGGGTATCGACAGATATTGTAGCTGAATTGATTATGGAATCTTCAGTGTAGTAATAATCGCCTTCAAAGATACCTTCAACGGTGTAATTTCCAACGTACAAATCAGGAACCACAAGAACATCAAAACAGGATTGTTTGATAGTGTAGACAGGGTTTCCATTCTTATCATATACGGTGTAGGTAATGTTTCCGTATGCATTGACCGGAATGCTTACGCAAATGGTTGCATTTTCACCGTAAATGATTGTGTCATTTGTTAAATTGAAAATTCCTAAATCCCTGTTAACTGTCAATGTGGCATTGGCGTAGGCTTCTGCATAGTCATCGCCTTCAAATACGTAAGCTGTGATTTCATAGCTTCCCGGTTTGAATTCCTCGCCTGAGAATGTAAATGTTGCATTATCCTCAACATACAGGGTAAGTGATTTGTCGCCTAAAAATACTGTATAATAATCGGCAACATCAACGGTTACATTGATTTTAATATCCTCCGTATAGTTGGATGAAGCGTCGCTTATGGTTATGTTTGGAACGACTTTGTAGACTTCAACATTTACCTGGACAGTAGCCGGAAGGTAGTTGTCGTCTCCTCTATATATTGCTGAAATCATATAATGGCCATGTTTCAATGTGAGGTTTTCCAGCTGAGCCTTAGTATACCTATTTCCATTCAGTTCATAAACAATTTTAACGGTAGAACTCTTATTGATTGTAACATTTTTAGTGTAATTATAAGTATCATTAATGACTACAAGTACGGTACGGTTGATAGTCTCAAACATGTTTATTAATGTTGCGTTAACAGTTAAATTTTCACCTTGGGTAATATTTGGTATTGAAACTATTAATCCAGGATCTATACGGTTGACAGTGAATATTTTAGTGATTTTATCAAATACGAAAGTATTTGAATTGTCACCATTTGGAGTCAATACCGCATTATAGTCGCCACCCTTAAGCATTCCCGCATTTAAGGTGAATTCACTGTAAATTACATTGACTGAATAGATTTTGGAGTTAATGGCAAAATTGACGGCAAATTCAAAGTTTACACCGATATCAATAGTACCGTTAATTGTCTCGTTTTGTCCGTAGTCAACATCCCGAACAGTGAAATCAACGTTTATAGCATCAAATACTGAATTGGTAATGTTCACATTGCTGGAATCAGTATAGATGTTTCTGTAATTGCTTGCCTTATTGTTTGTAAATACACTGCCGTTGACAATTGCATTTCCTGATGCAATGTTTAATGCACCGTTTTCTGAAATTGTGTTGTCTGAAAATGTGGATTCAAGAACTGACAGATTTTTGTCACTACTTAAAACAATATTTTCAGCAGCATTATCTTTGAATACACTCTCTGAAATAATACTTTGATCATTGGCATTTGTGCGGAGTATTTTTTTCACAGTATTGCCTATGAATATGGAATTATTAACAAGCATGTTGGCGTTGGAATATGCTAAAATAAGATTGTTACATCGGTTATTGTAAAACTCAGAATCGATTAAAACATCTTTAGAGTTTGAAACATAAAGGAAATCTTGTGCGGATATTATGTTTTCGGCAAATACATTTGATATAATTTTTGCTGAATTCAGTGAGTGTAAAATAATGAATCCTGATTTGATTGTATTGTTCTCAAATTCTGATCCATTAATAATAACCTCACCACCAGTAGCATCAATCAAAATGTAAATTACATTGTCATAAAATTCGGAGTCAATAATATTTAAATTTCCTTCACTATCGATAAACCTTGAACCCCCTGCATCACTAACCCAATTATATTTGGTAACGGTACAGCCATCAAAAGTAAAATTACCCTTATTGAGAATGACCGCATCCTTATTTTTAGAATTAAATCCAGTGAGTACAATATCCTCAAGAGTAACATCGGAGTTTTCACTAACAGTCAAAAAGCTTGAATCGGTTGAATCTGCATCGAAAACAACATCTCCAAGTGCAATTATAGTTAATTTTTTGCCTGAAATGGTCAAGCCTAAATTGTCAACACCGCTATAGTTTCCTTCCAATGCATAAATAACGTCTTCACTTTCAGAACCCTCAATGGCTTCACGCAATGTATCGTAATGGCCGTTTGTGCTGTTGACAATGAAATTGCCTATATATTGCATGACTTTGAATGCGGTTGTGTTTACAGCATCATTATAGTTTTCATCACCTTCACGAACAGCAAATACGGTGTAGTTTCCTTCATCAACCCTATCCAAGGTTATATTACCCTTACCATTAGTGATATTGATAATTGAAAACTTATTATTGAATAGGATGCGGATTATTCCGTCTTTACTTGCACTGATATTTAAAAACGGTGCCTTGTGGTCTGTGTCATTCTTAATGATGATATCATCTATAGTCAGGTTGATGTAGACATTTGCCTTATGTATGATAAGCCTGTCCCTTGTTGCTTCACCAATGTAAATGTTGCCGTAGCCGTCATAAAGAATTTCATTTAATACAACATCATAAACGCCTTTTGGCAAAATAGGAACAATATATTCAAATATTCCGTCTTTAATGACAACATCAGAATCATTACCGTCAACAAAACCAGGCAAGGTTATGTGAATATCCATGTTGAATTCAGGGTTAAGTGTACCTGTAATTGTTGTAGGAATGCCGTATTGGCCGTCAGGCACATCCAATATCACATCATAGAAGTCGAATGTGTTTTGGCTGAATTGAATCTGACCTGCATTGTATATGTTTGCATATTCCTCAGCAAAGTTAATTCCAAAGAAGGATTGTGTAAGATTCAGAGTCCTATTGTTGTAAATGGCTCCACCATTGGCTGTTGCGGAATTGGAAACGAATGTGGAATTATCCACGAGCATTACACCATCATTATAAATGGCACCGCCGTCCTTTTCGCTGAAACCTCCAGTGAATGATGAGTTATAGATTTCTGCGTTATTTCCATTAGTGAAGATTGCTCCACCATATCCCTTTGCAGTGTTATCCTCAAAATCGGAGTCCCATACCTGTAAATATCCTGTATTATAAATGGTTCCGCCGTCAATAGCTTCATTTTCACTGAAAAGAGTATTGTTAACAATTAATGAATAAGAGTTATATATTGCACCACCATTTCCGCCGTTAGAGTTATCTGTGAAATTGGATGAGATAATTTTTGCAGTTCCACTGTTGTATACTGCGGAACTTTTATTGATGACGTTGCTTGAAAATTCAACGTTATTGATAACCAAATCCTTTTCATTCCAAACAAGAGCATTGTCAACGAAATTAAGTGAAAATGTGCTGTTTAATATATTTATTAAACCTGAATTGTATATTATTTCATTTGTTTCAAACCCTTCGAATGAACAGTTGTTAATTATTAAAGTACCGTAATTCTCGATTGATGCACGAGTTTTTATGCCTCCATCGGTAAATGAAATGCCGTCAAATTGAACAGTATATCCTTCAGCTATTGTAAAGAACCATTTTACATTGCTTCCGTCGAAAACAACTCCATCATCTTTAAAATTTTTAAGAGTGAATGATTTGCGGATCTCGATTTCCATATTATCTTCATCATAATAGTTTACATTTGCATAGATAATACCATTTTCAACAACAGCATCGATAGCGTCGGTCAAGTTTTCAAATACCTCATCTTCGGATATGATGAAATTCGGCACTTTCATTTCAAATTTCACATTAAAGATGTATGTATTGAAGTTATGGTCGTTCATTACACCTACTGTGTAGTTTCCGGCCATTACATCCTCAAATGTGACATTGAAATCACTGGCCCCACGGTTATTAATTGTGTATAAAGGGACTTGGTCCTCATACAATAAAACCACTGAATCAAATGGATCAGCAGAGGTACCGTTAACATAGACTCTCTGATTGATTTTATCTATTTGTAAATCGTATACTTCCCCATAACCGTTAAAGACACAATACTGACAAGTTATTTCTCCAACATTGCCCCCGGCAAAGTAATTCATCACTTTCTCATCATCTTCACCCTGATAGTTGTCTAAAAAGGTACATAAGTAGAATGATGCTGATGTTTCTTGACCATCTAAATTGTCGCCTGCAATGTAGATTGCTCCACCTTCATCTCCTGCATAATTGTTTGTAAAGGTAGTGTTTATTGCAGTTAGAGTTGCATCATTTTCTGCATCATATTTACCAATATATATGGCTCCACCTTCACTACCAGCTTGGTTATTGATGAAATTACAGTTCATCAGGGTTAATGTACCTACTTCCAGGTCAATAGCTCCACCATAAGAAGTAGCCACCCCATTCATCACTGTAATGTTTTCAAGTGTAACGGTAGGACCGTCTGTCTGCTCAAACTCTGGATGTGGAGGTGGTGGTACCTGAACCCATTCCATTTCCTCTTCATATGTTAAAAGCATGAAGTAATCTTCACCGCCACAGTCAAAGATGACCTCTTCATCTCCAAAAGCCCTGATTGTCAATTCCACTTCTCCTTCAATATCCATACTGGATACGGAATATGTTCCTCCTCTAACTGTAATGATTCCTGCACCATACAATATGGCTTCATCCACTGCATCTTCCAGAGTATCGAAAAAGGTATAATCATCATCTTCATCTTCTTGATAAATGAATCTTCCTTCCTCATATTCATCAGCAAGGATATCATTTCCTGAAAAGGTGAGAAGATCGCTGTCTTTGGCATTTGATGAAAATGTGAGAATATTTTCATTAATGTTTTCCTCATCCAGTACGCTGTCGTCAATTGCAGATTGGCTTTCGAATAATGAAGCGCCCAATAATCCGTCATTAACATTATTGGAAGCGCCAAGTAAAGAATCACTTTTTCTTACATTGACAGTTGTCAAAAATTCGCAGGAATTATAATTGTCACTTCCCATATAGAAAGCTGCGAGATAATATTTGCCCTCATCCAAACCGCTGAATATATAACGTTCATTAACTGGAAGAGTTTTGATACTGTTGCCTACAACATATATGATGCTTCCTTCAACATTTGGCATGTTGAATTTAGGAGTTATGACCAAATCCTCACCACAGGTAATGTTGTTGAATTGCAGAGTCAGGTTAACATCACTCTTATAGACCATGAATGTGAATTGAATGTCCTCAGTCGGACTGTATATTTTGTCACCTTCAAATACGCCAACGACATCATAGATTCCTGCATTCAAACCTGGAATGATTAAATCATCCATGCAGGACTGGGTTATGTTATAGACAATGTTATTATCTGCATCCACTATTCCGTAAGTGATATTTCCAACTGCATCCTCAGGAGCTAAAACCTTAATGACGGCATTGCCAGGATAGACAACCTTATCAGAGAGACTTAATATAATTTCCGGAATATTTGTATTTACTCTCAAAATGGCCTCGGAGGAATTTGATATATAGTTTACGCGTTCCTGTGAAGTGACATTGATTGTGTAATTGCCAGGCATGAATATTTTTTCAATTTCAATGGATTTGCTGCCATTGATAAATGTGACAGTTCTGTAATCTCCAACTTCTATTGTATATATTGACGCAACATTAGTTTCTATGTTTAGAATAATGCTGTCTCCATATCCTACTTCCACATCCTCTACATATATGGTAGGATTAGCTTTGGATACTTCAAAATTAACAGCAGCTGAAGAGAAAGCGAAATCTTCATGATCATAGAATGCAACAAGTGTGTAGTTTCCTGCATCCAATATCAATGACTCAATTTGTTCTTTTGTGTAATATCCTCCATTGAATTGATACATGATTGTACCCACAGCATATGAAGGCAGTTTTTCAATGACATTCAGGGTTTCGCCATATGTAATGTTTTCAACGGAAACATTAAATTCGATAGGAATACGGTTAACTCTGAAAATTACAGTTATGCCTTCCATAAGATATTCATTATTATTTGCATCTACAATATTGTTTAAAACAGCATAATATCTGCCATGATCCAATATGCCAGTTTTATAGGTGAATGTATTGTTATTGATATCAGCAATGAGGTTTTCACCGGCAACTGTTAAATTGGCGGCCGCATAGATATTTGTGCCTATATCTGCAAAACCACTGATTATGGCATTTTCACCATATTGAACAGACAATGCTTTTAATTCAGCATTCTTAACATCAAAAGTGGAATCATGAACCACTGTAAATCCATTGCTGTAAATATGTCTGTTTTCTCCAGTGTTATTGGCAAATAAACAATCGTCAATGAATGCTGAAACTTTAGGAGAGGTTGCAATAGCACCGGCTGTTGCATTGTTATTTATAAAGTTACTTTCTTCTATAATTGCGGTGAGCTTTTTATCATAAGAGTTTTTGATAAAAATCACAGAACCTACTCTACCCCTATTGTTAGTGAAGATAGAGGCATCAATGTATACTTTTGAATTTCCATCAAGGAATATGACTCCTCCGTCAACATTTCTGTTGGAGTTGTCTTCGAAATTGGATGCACCAATATCCAAGACTGAATCACCTTCATGTGAATTAACATATATTACTCCACCTTCAAGTTGCGCATTTTCTCCCAAGCTGTTTTTGATGTCATTCTTCTTGAAGTTAGAAAGGGTGACACTTAGATATTTGGAATTATTACCCACATATACTGCAGAACCTTTAACAGCAATGTTGTGTTCAAAATCACATGAAAATATTGCATCTGAATATTGAATCAAGTTTTCAAAGTGCAATGCACCGCCTTCACGTGCAGAATTATTGATGAATTTGCAGGACCCGATTGAAACATCTTCAAGGCCCAGGGATGTGACTGCTGCAGTACTTACCTTTAAAGGAGCGACATTGTTTATGAAATTACAGTCATCAATATCCAATGATTCCCCATCACTGAATATGGCGGCACCACCATTTCGCGCAAATGATGTCTTTGTAATCCTATTGTCTGTAAAATTACATGACTCCACGGTTAGCTCTCCGTGATTTACTATAGCTCCATAATTGGTATTTCTGTTGTGAAGTCCTCTGAATGTTATTCCTGATATGTAGACTTCAGAGTTTTTGTCAACAATTATGAAATTGCCATCTTTGCCTCGAGCATCAAAGACTGCACCATCCAATGCAATGATATCCAAAGTCTTATTGGATATTACGATTCCTGTGTTTGCATATGTACCGGTTTTGACATAAATCGTATCATAATTATTGGAATTGGCCACCGCCTCGTTCAGGGTATCATATTCAACATTAGTGCTTAGGACAATGAAGTTGCTGTAGGTTTTGGAAATTGTAAATGTGGTGAAATTCATGGCAAGGTTAAAGTTGTTATCAGAATCGCGCATAGCAACAACCGTATGATTGCCTAAATCAAGGTCGGTCAGTTGCATGCTGGCCTTACCGTTTACAACTTGAACTGGATAAAATTTATTTCCAATGAAAATAGTATAATTCAAGTCCCAATTGGCATAAACATTTAAAACAGGTATTTCAGGTATAAATACACTATTTACAGCAAGATTTAATGTTATATTAGCTTTTTCAATCAGTATTTTTGCATATTCACCCTTATTTAAATAGAATTCGTTTCCATATAAATCAGAATAATAACTACGGGTATAGTAATGGTCATTACTGTCTCCTTGTATAAACATTCCTTCCATAGCGAATTCGTGTGTTCCTGCGGACAATACTCCCATACTTATGTTAAATTGATTATCTTTAATGCTGACCAATTTTTCAAACAGATTTTCATCGTCTCTAATTCCTACTAAAAAAGTATAATTATCATCTAAATTACATCCCCACTCGAAAATACCATCAAGAATATAATCAGTACCATATGATCCATCTTTTTCATCTAATTTTAAATTCAAATCAAATTCATTGAACATCAAAGTAATATTCCTTGTGGTTGATTCGAAATATATGTTTCTGCAACCGTTAGTTGCATAATTGGTATCAAAAGCACATCGGATTATTTCTACAGGATCGTTAGAGTCGCCGGCGATATAAATAGCTCCTCCCAATCCTGCTCCATTTCCCATAAACTCAGTATTCTCTACTTTAAGTTTGCTGGCATATATGGCTCCACCTTTATTTGGGGCTATATTATCAGTAAATTCTGAGTTGGTAACTGTTACATTCGAAGAAGAATCAGCATAGATAGCTCCCCCTAGACCATTAGAATAATAAGTATTAGAAGTGAAAGTACAATCATCTATATTTACAACAGTATTTTGTAATTGCATCTTACCACTTGATTCGAAAGTATTGCCATTCAGTACCAGATTTGCATTTAGCGCAAAAATTGTTAGTCCAGGTGAATCTCCAAAAGGTCGAATATTATTAAATTCACAATTTGAAATGGTACACACCCGATTAGTTTGGATGGATAATGGACAAGAAAACCAGCCTTCCATAGTTATATGTTCCATAGTGAGTTGGGAATCCTGCTGAACAATCAATAGATTATTTTGTTGAGAACTAGGTGAAAAAACAACGGGATTCAAAGGAGAATACTCTTTAGGCATAATTGTTACATTTTTATTTATAATATTCACCATAAAGTTAGCAGAACCAGTGTAAGTTCCACCTTCAACAGTAATTACACCGGATCCGCCACTTGGAATAGCACTTACAGCAGCAGATAAATTTTCAAATGCTGTCTCACCATCTAAAATAAAAAAAGATTCGGTAATAGAAAAAATATTTCCATGATACTCATATCTTGATTCTAAATTTTTCATCATGTAAACTGTATAGGATCCTTTTTCCAAATTAGAGAAAGTTGCAGTATCCCCATCATTACAAGCAGTTCTATCACATTCCTCACCATTTTTATATAAAACAGCATAATTCACATCATCGTCAACATCAGGAGTTATATGGACTGTTTTAGAAGGAGCATCCACTTCAATAGCAAGGGACCCACTTCCTTTAAAAAGACAGTTGGAAAAGGAATGAGATGATTCACTACCGGCTTCATCCTGAACATGGTTTGCAGATCCATCAACAGTATTACCCTCGAAATAACAGTTAGTAAAAGTGGCTGTGGCTCCATCTTCAACATAGACTGCTCCACCACCATTGTCTGCTTTATTGTTTGTGAACCGGCAATTATTAGCTATAAGTGAAGCATCCTCTTCATCAAGAAAGATTGCTCCACCCCAACCATAACCTCCTGCAACGTTACTACAAGCTTCATTGCTATCAAATATACAGTTGTTAAAGGTCACGGATCCATGTATAATCCTAATAGCACCTCCATCACTAGCTAAAGACCCGTCTCCTCCATTTCTAAAGGTTATGTCATTGAAAGTGATATGTGCGTTTTTATCGCTTATCTTAAAGAACCAATACGTATGACCTTGGCCGTCAAAAATAACTTCATCACCAGAATTATAAGGCTGGAATGTTATCGATACTCCATCACTAATTGTAATTTCTCGTTCAGCCGAATCGTAACCCCATGCTCTTGCTTTAAGATATATTGTTTTTGTTCCCCCCTCCTCAAGGGCATCATCAACGGCATCATCAACGGCATCATCCAAATCCCCATACCATTCGCCATTATAATAAAAGTTTGGGTTTGCTCCAAGTAAATCCTCATTTGTAGCGGAAAGCACTTCATCTGAAGCGGAAGATGCACCCACTTTATGATTTTCATCTCGACTGTCATCTACACTAATCTCTTCAATGTCATCGACACCATCGCTTGCCGGCGAGGTGGCATTGACACTTTGTTGTAAAGCAGAGGATGCGACATTTGCATCGTCAACCTCCTCCGCCAACGCAATATTTGTATCGCTGACTTCTCCCTGCAACGTTTCGTTAGCATCAGCTGCTGAAATTGCACCGATACTTATAATCATTACAAGAGATATCAGCAATATACCCATCGTTTTTTTCTTCATTTAAATTACCTCATATTGCATAATTAATCATTTTCTATTTAATGGTTATTCTTACCTTTTTGGTTACCGCCTTGTAATATTTGTTTCCGGAAAATTTGATTATTGCCCAGTATTTGCCTTTTTTAGATTTATTTATCTTGAATGTAGCCTTACCCTTACTGTTTGTTTTAACGAATTTCTTTTTGCGGGAAGTTTTCTTGGATTTCTTGGATTTTTTGCTGGTAGACTTCTTGGATTTCTTGGATTTCTTGCCTATCTTTTTGAGCTTAAGGGTAACCTTTGCCTTTTTGATTGGCTTTCCGGTATTGTCCTTTAAGGTTATTTTAAACCTTTTCTTTTTTGATTTTGCTTTGAATTTCTTTTTCTTGGCAATTATTTTTGGTTTTGCCTTATTAACTGTCACTTTGACATCCAGGGAGGATTCATTATAATTGGCATTTCCTTTGAATGTTATTTTAGTGGCGTATGCATTAGGAATCAGTCCCCTGGTCGGCACTTTTACCTGACCGTTGCCGTCGGTTGTATATTCCTTTGCACCGTTTATGTTAACAGTTACTTTAGCGCCGCTTAATGGCTTGCCGTTA
Source organism: Methanobrevibacter sp. UBA212 (assembly GCF_905233225.1). NCBI lineage: Archaea > Methanobacteriati > Methanobacteriota > Methanobacteria > Methanobacteriales > Methanobacteriaceae > Methanobrevibacter > Methanobrevibacter sp. UBA212. The sequence goes on along the minus strand of NZ_CAJODJ010000028.1, from coordinate 8,113 downwards.
ACGTCTGTTAAAGTGATGACCAAATCCTTATTGATGTTGTATGTTGCGGTTATGTCGGATGCTGCAATTTTGCTGGAGTTCCTGATTATGGTAAATTCCTGAACACCGACTGATCCGTAATATAAATTGCTTTCATTGTTGGCAATTCTTATTGTGTATTTTCCGCCATCCAATCCGATAAGGGTAACGGTATCATTTGAAACGACAATCTTGTCTGCGGACACTCCGTCAACGGTTACAGTTACATTGGTTCTGTTTTCAACAGAGTATTTGACTGTCACATTGTTTGGATAAACAACAGCTGCAATTTCAGAAATTGTGACATTGGATTTATATTTGTTTACAGTGATGCCTGCAGCAGCTTTTGAAGGCAGATATCTGGTATTGCCTGCGAATGCCGCATTCACGGAATAGTTTCCATGATAATTGTCCGGCACAGTCCAAGGAACAGCGCCCTGTCCGTTGCTTACTTTAACAGGAACAACAGTGCCGTCAGGCAAAGTGAAATTGATAGTGCCGTTGAATGGTCTGGCATCATCTGAAGTTACATTAACAGCAAAGTTCACATCCAATCCTACATAGGTTGTGATGTTGCCGACGACCATATGAGTGACTACCCTGTTGACGGTGACTGTGATTGTCCTGTTTAAAGCAGGAAGATATCCTTCGCTTCCGGCGAAACTGACAGTGATGTTGGCAACGCCTTCACCGACAGCAATGATTTTTCCATCCACAACTTTCGCAACGCTTTCGTTACTTGATGTGAAAGTTAAATCTCCCGCAACTGCAGGTGTCAATGCAGCACCAGCGCCAACGCTGTCTTCTGCAAACAGCTCAAAGGTTTCATTTTCCAAAGTGATGTTTGTTGGAACTTCAGCTATATTTATAGTGGCATTAGTGATGATTACATCATCCAGTCCGATATAGGATGCATTTACTTCATACACTGCAAAATAATCAAAGGTATGCACTGCCCACCATGTTCCGTTGCCTGAATAGTTTGCAAGAATTTGATTGTTGTCAGACAGGATAAACAGCAATTTGCCCTCCATGGTTTCATTATAAATATTTGATTTTGCGGTGATGTTGACTGTCCTGTTGTTGGTTGTCTGAGATGTGACATTCACATAAAGATTCACGTTTGATGATATTGCTTCGGCCAGGGTGTAGTATAAATCCCCATTGTGGAGAACAGTGATGTAATAATCTCCGCCCACATACTCTAAAACAATTTTACCGTCAGCATCTGTGATTTCAGTTGTATCAATGAGTTTGCCGTTAAGGAATCCTGCAACACTTATGTTTTGACCCGCTTCCTTTGCAGACCCTGACATGATTGTGGCCAAATCGCCGGTATTGTCAATTCCGTCTGCACCCCAGTAGGTCACATTGGTAAATTCAACATCAACGTCACAGTAAATCGCATTCAGCATGTTGTCATTTCCTGTGAATGTGATTATAATATTATTTTCATTTTCGGTTATCTCTATCCTTTCCGCATTTGCCCTGTTGTTCAGGAAACGGGAATTGGAAACGGCCTTATCTTCTGATGCATTGCCGAAGTAAACTGCAGAACCTGTAGTTGCATTGTTGACTGTGAAATTAGAATTTTCAATTCTTCCGGAATACATCCAGACAGCACCGCCCTCATATTCTGCAGCGTTGGATTCAAAATTAGAATTTTCAAGAATGCCTGAATTCATCCAGACAGCACCGCCATAACTGTAATCTCCCTTTGCCTTGTTATTGGCAAAATTACAGTTTGCTACTCTACCAGAAGTATAAAATTTGATTGCACCACCATACACTGCAGAGTTATCAGTGAAACTACAGTTTGTCACAGTTCCCTCTTCCCATATGAAAACTGCACCGCCCTCATATGTTGCAGTGTTGGATTCGAAATTACAATTTTCTACAGTACCCTCATTAAGGAAGTAAACCGCACCGCCGTAACTGTAATTCCCGGTTGCTTTGTTATCGGTAAAGTTACAGTCTGTCACAGTACCTGCCTGAGCGAAGTAAATGGCACCACCATTACCCTCATAATTTACATTTTTAATTGTCAGATTTTTAATTGTAACGCCGGAGGCACTTACCTTAAATGCCCTGATGGTTGATTTGGCCATATCAATAACCGCACCTTTACCGTCAATGACACTATCGGCAACAGTTATTTCAATAGTGTTGTTGCTGCCGTCATAACTATAATAATCATGTTGTAATTCAATATTTCCTCCGGAACCTATCTCGCTTGACAGTCCGGAATAGTTTCCAGAGCTATCACTTAAAATATCATTTTCATCATCATTTGATTTTAATATATTCTTCTCTTGCGTTATTTGCAGATCATCATCAATATCATTATCTGCAGATAACTCAATTGCGTTTGTATCTTCATTGGCTATTGCATTGTCTATTTCACTTGCGCATACACCGGTTATGCTTACAAGGAAAATAGCCAGCACCAATAAAATCATCGTCTTTTTATATTCCATTTTGCATTTCTCCATTAAAATGAACTAACAAATACATAATGTCTAATTCAATATATATTGAATATTAAAAAATGCTTTTATATGCCTAAAACACCTTCCAATATCTGAATAAATATATATCAGTATAATTATATATACTTACTTATAAATGCCGATTTCAAGGAGAGTTTCGACAGATTTGTTGTAAACCTATTGAAGAAGCAATGCCATACATAAATTCTCAAAAATAACCGTTAATGAAACGAAAAATTACCGCTCATAATGATTATTATAAGAAAATAAAAATTTAAAAGCAATAAAAATAGTATACTCAACTTACACTTCTTCCACAACTTTCAGAAATTGTGGTGTTCTTGCATTTTTAAGATAAAAAAAATAGTGTTGAACCTGCTCAAAAAGAGCAAGTCATGAAAGGATTTTAAGATTTGATGTATTTTTTCAAATCGTCGACCTTGTCGGTTTTCTCCCAAGGAAGGCCTTCGATACCGAAGTGACCGTATTTTGCGGTCTGCTTGTAGGTGGTGTCCCTCAAGCCAAGGGTCTCGATGATTCCGTCTGGGGTGAGCCTGAAGTTGTCGCGCACGATCTGTTCGAATTTAACGTCCCCGATGTCAGCAGCGGTTCCGAAGGTGTCCACCATGACGGATGTAGGTTCGGCAACGCCTATTGCATAGGAGAGCTGGATTTCACATTTTTCGGCCAGTCCGCTTGCAACGATGTTTTTGGCGATGTATCTTGCCATGTAGCATGCGCTTCTGTCCACTTTGGTGCAGTCTTTTCCTGAAAATGCTCCTCCACCGTGGCGTGCATATCCTCCGTAGGTGTCGACAATGATCTTACGTCCGGTAAGTCCTGCGTCCCCGTGAGGGCCTCCGATTTCGAACTTGCCTGTAGGGTTGATGTGCTCTTTTGTATCCTCTGTAATCAGCCCTTCAGGGATGACTGCCTTGAAGAGCTTTTCGCGTATGTCGTTTTTGAGGGTTTCCTGGTCGTCGGAAACGGTCTCGTCATGCTGGGTTGACAGCACAACTGCGTCAAGTGAAACGACGTTTCCATCCTCATCATAGTTGACTGAAACCTGTGCCTTTCCATCAGGCCTTAAATAAGGAATTTCTCCGCTTTCCCTCAATTCAGTCAATTTATTGGTAAGTTTACGGGCCAGGTCAATCGGATACGGCATGAGCGATTCTGTCTCATTGGTTGCAAACCCGAACATCATACCCTGGTCTCCTGCACCGGTTTCCTCGTCTCCCCTGTCGACACCCTGGTTGATGTCCTGGGACTGTGCGTGGAGCCTGTTTGAAACTGTACAGGTGTTTCCGTCAAATTCAAGTTCAGGCTTGTCATAGCCGATTTCAATGATTGTATCCCTAATGATCTTTTCAATGTCATCTTCTGATAAGTCAGTATTGGAGGTAATCTCACCGAATACCATACAGAAATCTGTTGTTACACAAGTTTCACATGCAACATGGGAATTCTTGTCACCTGCCATGTATGCATCCAATATTGCATCAGAAATGATATCTGCGACTTTATCAGGATGTCCCTGTGTCACTGATTCTGATGTGAATGTTCTATGTACTTTACTCATAATATCACGTGTAAATAAATTATAATAATATTATTATGTACTTCATATTTTAAAAAACTTTTTAATTGAAAACATGACATGAACCATTTGAAATCAAATATCCTTTTAAATAGCATTAAAAACAAAGATATAATCCGGAGAATTAACATGAATTATGATTATTTGATTGTCGGATCAGGCCTTTTCGGCTCCATTATAGCATATGAAATGACCAAGAAAGGAAAAAAATGTCTCGTAATAGAAAAAAGGGACCATATCGGCGGAAACGTGTACACCGAAAAAACGGAAAACATCAATGTCCACAAATACGGTGCACACATCTTCCATACAAACAACAGACAAGTGTGGAACTACATAAACCAGTTTGCCGATTTTAACCGCTACACAAACTCACCTGTGGCCAACTACAGGGGCGAACTCTACAACCTGCCATTCAACATGAACACATTCTACCAGATGTGGGGAGTGAAGACCCCTCAAGAGGCAAAAGCAAAAATTGAGGAGCAGAAGACTGAATTCAAGATTGAAAACCCGAAAAACCTTGAAGAACAGGCAATATCCCTTATCGGAAAGGACATATACGAAAAGCTCGTCAAGGGATACACCGAAAAGCAGTGGGGACGTGACTGCAGGGACCTTCCGGCATTCATCATTAAGAGACTGCCCGTAAGGTACACATTCGACAACAACTACTTCAATGACCTCTATCAGGGAATACCTATAGGAGGATACACAAAAATTATTGAAAAAATGCTTGAAGGCATTGAAGTCAGACTTGACACCGACTTTTTCGACGACAGGGACAAATGGATGGGCATGGCCGACAAAATCATATTCACCGGAATGATTGACCAGTACTTCGACTACTGTTACGGAGAGCTCGAATACCGTGGGCTTGACTTTGAGTTCGAAACCCTCGATATGGAAAACTACCAGGGAAATGCCGTTATAAACTATACCGATGCAGAAACCCCATTCACACGAATCATTGAGCACAAGCACTTCGAATCCTCAGAGTCACCAAAGACAATAATCACAAGGGAATATCCTAAAACATGGTCCAAAGGCGAAGAGGCCTATTATCCTATGAATGACGAGAAAAACTCAAAATTGTTTGAGAAATACCAGAAACTGGCTGAAAGAGAAGGAAACGTCATCTTCGGTGGAAGGCTTGGAATGTATCAGTACTTCGACATGTGGCAGGTAATCGACGAGGCCCTTAAACTTGCAGAAAAGCTGGATTAAATTCGTCCAATTCCTTTTTAAAAGTTACGAAGTGACTGCAATTTTACAAACTGAAAGCAATTTAATGAAATGGCTTCAACAAGGATTATATACTTTTAGATCCAATATTAATATCAAGTATGTTAATCTTATATAATTTCAAAAATAATGCGCTAAAAACTGAAAAGCAATTCAAAAAGTCATAAAATATATTATACAAAGGTCACATACTGCATAAAAAAACCCAAAAAGGAGGATTCAAAGTGGATTTCAATAAAGAAAAATTCAAAAATGTTTTACATTACATCATCCACAAGTGTGGTCATAAAAGTAATGTTGGAAAAACAGTGCTATACAAATTAATGTATTTTTCAGATTTCAATTTTTTTGAATTGTATGAAAAGTCATTGACTAATGAATCCTATAAAAAATTACCAAGGGGCCCAGCACCTATGCATTTTGATGTTGCAATTGAAGAATTGACAAACGAAGGTAAAATAAATGTAAAAACTAAAAACCTTCCATCAGAAAGGATAATGTACAATTATTCCTCTCTTGAAGAGCCTAAAATTGATTTTGGCGATGATGAATTGTCAGTCATTGATGATGTTCTAGATAACTTAAGCGATATGAATGCCAATCAAATTAGTGAATACTCCCATGGCGATATGCCTTGGAGAGCAACTGATGACTATAAAATCATTGATTATGGTTTTGTATTTTATAGAAATCCGGAATACATAAAAAGAAATTATGACCAGTCAGATTGAACAGATTATGATAAACGCTTTCTTAAAGAAAAACGAAAATTTAATCGCAAATGTTCTTCAATCGATGAGGATTTCAAAAGATTTGAAAAAGCATTGAAAGTTGATATTAAAGATAACAATTATCAAGTCCCATTAGATAACAAGAAATATTCAAAAATTTCTGGATTGGATAGCAATGTAACGTTACCCGCCTTTGTTGCAAAGGTGTTCTACTGTAAAAAGATGAACAAAGGATCCAAATCAGGTTTCAGAATAACTTTCATATACAATCCATCGACACTGTCAATATACTTTGTTGAATTCTATTTCAAGCAAAAAAACGAAATTGAAAACAAAGAAAGAATTAATAGATTATTCAAGTAACTCTTTAAGACAAAATTACTCTTTAATTTTTTTTATTTTTTCAGAAGTCAAATCTTCATTATAAAAACGGTAAAAATCAGCACAGAAATCACAGATCGGATATTTGCCGTTACGGTAATAAGCCAAATCCGCCTTGTTCATGTCAAATTTTTGACCGCAGATAAAACAGGTTTCAATTTTTTCTTCTGCCATGTTAAAACCTTAAAAAAAGAAAATGGTAAGGTTAAAGCGAGTTTAACCTATATTGTATTTTTGAAGGAGTAAAATCTCTTCGGTAGAGACTTTTCCACCTTGTTTGAATTTTTCGAAGATTTCTTGAGCTCTTTGTTTTTCTTCACGGTTTTTGTTACCGCCGGAAGATCCTTTGTTATCGGATTTTCTGCGTTTAGGTTTGTTGGAACCTAACTTTTTGTTGATAACATGGATGTCACTTAAGATATCTTTAAATTCTTCATGTTTTGCGGATGCATTTCTGCGTGCTTCGACAAAGTTTTTGTGTGCTTCGTCAGCTGCAGTTCTGATGTCATCGGTTTTTCTGAAGTATTTAAGCATTTCTTCGTGAGCTGCCTGAGCCTTTTCGGAAAGTTCGATAACTTTTTCATGTTCCTCTTCGGATTTTTTCCTGAGCTCGTCAGCTTCAGCCTTAACGGATTCATCTTCATGAATTTCCATTAACTGTTTTCTTAAGTCGTTGGCGTTTTTAACAAGCTGATTTTCTTTTTTGATATCGAGAACACGAGTTTCAATGATTTTATCAATCTTTTTGATTTCGTTTTCGATTTTCACTTTGTTGCGTTTACCGGAATTCCATTCAAGATTTTTAATCTTGTTGTTTGCTTCATTACGAGCTTTTTTAGCAGCTTCAACTTCTTTGTTGATTTCATTACGCTCGTTTCTGTATTCAATAGCTTTGTTTAAGTTTTCTTTTAAGGATGCGTTTAATTCATCTCTTATTTTACGTTGTTCACGAGCTATTTTGTTGAATTCTTCCCTTTCTTCAGCAACTTTAGCGATTTCAGCTTCTTTTTCATCTTTTTGTTTTCTTACACCTTCCATGGTGTCAGCAAGAACAAATTCAGGTTTTTCTGCAGGAGCTTCTTCTTCAGCAGCATCTTCTTCTGCATCTTCAGCTTCAGCCTCTTCCTCAGCAGCTTCTTCTGCATCTTCAGCTTCAGCCTCTTCCTCAGCAGTTTCCTCTTCAGCAGCTTCTACTTCTTGAACTTCTTCTTCGGTTTCAGCATCGCCTTCAGCTTCTTGAGCTTCTACTTCTTCTTCTACAGTTTCTTCTTCAGCATCATCAGTGGTTAATTGATTACAGATTTCAGATAAGACTTTGCACAAGTCTTTTTCTTCTACTACAACATCAGCAATTTCCTTTACGGAGTCTTTTGCATTGAATGCAATTCCGCAACCTGCTGATTCGATCATGGAAATGTCGTTAGCGCCATCTCCAACAGCAACTACTTCATCCAAAGTAATTCCTGCTTCATCGACATGGTCTTTCAATACGTCAAGTTTGGAACCTGATACGAGAGGACCAGTCACTTCGCCAGTTAATTTACCATCTTCGACTGTGAAACTATTTGTATAAACTGTGTCAACGCCAAGTTTATCAGATACTTTATCAGCCACTACATCAAAACTACCACTAATGATAGCTACATCTA
>NZ_CAJODJ010000027.1:0-37590 GCF_905233225.1 Methanobrevibacter sp. UBA212 | reverse complement strand
TACCTATCGTAAATTATACAAAATGGCTAAGGGTGGCGCATTTAGAAGTAAATCTTACATGAGAAACTACGCCCGTGACCATGATTTAATTAAAGGAGATGAATAAACATGGCACAAGGAACCAATTATAAAGTAGCATTCAGAAGAAGAAGAGAAGGTAAAACTGATTATGCAGCTAGAATGAAATTGGTCGATTATGACAAATCTCGTTTAGTTGTAAGAGTTTCAAACTCTCACGCTACTGTTCAAGTTATTAATTACGCTCCTGAAGGAGATATCACTGTTGCATCTGCTGTAAGTAAACAATTATCTCAATTTGGTTATTTAGGACACACTGGAAACCTTTCAGCATTCTACTTAACAGCATACTTATGTGCTAAAAGAGCTTTAGCTGCAGGTGTAGAAAGTGCAATTTTAGACATCGGTTTAAAATCACCAATCAAAGGTTCTAAAATATTTGCAGCTTTAAAAGGTGCTCTTGACGCAGGTTTAGACCTTCCTCACGGAGACTTCATTTTCCCTGAAGATGAACGTATCAGAGGAGAACACATTGCAAATTATGCTGAATCTTTAGACGCTGAAGAAGTTGCTAAAAAATTCTCAAAGTATTTTGAAAGAGGTCTTAATCCTAAAGATTTACCAGAAAACTTTGATGAAACCGTTAAAAATATCGATGAGGCAGAGGTATAACTATGAGTTTTAATATGGATGAATGGGAACCTAAAACTAAAATGGGTAGACAAGTTAAAGAAGGTACCATTACTGATATCGATGAAATCTTTGAAAAAGGTCTTCCAATTATGGAATTAGAAATAGTTGATGCCTTAATTCCAGATTTAGAAGAAGAAGTAATGGATGTAAACTTAGTTCAAAGGATGCATAAATCTGGTAGAAAAGTTAATTTCAGAGTAATTGTTGCTGTAGGTAACAAAGATGGTTATGTTGGATTAGGCCAAGGTAAAGCTAAAGAGGTCGGTCCTGCTATTAGAAAGGCTGTAGACAATGCAAAATACAACATCATTAAAGTAAGAAGAGGTTGTGGAGATTGGGGTTGTGTTTGTGGAAGAGAACACACAGTTCCATTTAAAGTAACCGGTAAAACCAGTAGTGTAAGTGTTACCTTAATGCCAGCTCCTGCAGGTGTAGGATTAGTAGTTGGTGACGTTGGTAAAACTATCTTAAAACTAGCCGGTATTCACGATGTATGGTCTCAAACTTTCGGACAAACTCAAACCACTGTTAACTTTGCTAATGCTGTATTTGGTGCTTTAAAAGAATTAAGTAATGTTAAAGCAAGCGAAGATGATCTCAAGAAAATGGGAGTTGACTACTAATTGGTGATAGTATGTTTTTAGTTATTAGAGTTAGAGGAACTACCGGTGTCATCAAAAATATTGCAGACACCTTAGACATGTTAAGACTTAACAGAATCAGCCATGCAGTGTTAGTTGAAGAAAATCCTAGTTACGAAGGTATGCTTCAAAAAGCTAAGGATTACATCACATGGGGAGAAATCGATGCTGAAACTGTAGCAGCAATGATTGCTAAAAGAGGAAGACTCCCTGGTAATGTAAAAGTTACTGATGAGTATGTTGCTGAAAATTCTGATTATAACAATATTGAAGAGTTAGCTAAAGCTTTAGTTGATGGTAAAGTTAAATTAGCTGATGTAGGTATTAAACCTGTATTCCGTTTACACCCTCCAAGAAAAGGTTACGAAGATATCCGTTTATCTGTTCAAGAAGGTGGATCTTTAGGTTACAGGGGAGAAGAAATTAAAGATCTTGCAAAAAGAATGCTTTAAACTCAGGTGTATATTATGATTAGAACAAAACGTAAAATCAATAAACAAAGAGGTTCCAGATCCAACGGTGGAGGCTGTACCAAAAAACGTAGAGGTGCAGGTAACAAGGGTGGAAAAGGAAAAGCAGGTGCAGGTAAACAACACTGGACCTGGACTGTAATCCACGACCCTGACCACTTCGGAAAACATGGTTTCAAAAGACCTCAAAAAATGATTAAAAAAATCAGCGCTGTTAACTTAAAATATTTAGAAGAACAGGCTGATAAATTAATAGCACAAGGCAAAGCCTCCAAAGATGGCGATGCTATTGTCATAGATGTAACTGAATTAGGTTATGATAAGGTTTTAGCAAAAGGTAAAATTACCAAAGCTTACAAAATTTCAGCACCTCAATTCTCAGCATCTGCAATTGAAAAAATTGAAGAATTAGGAGGAGAAGCTATAATATTATAGCTTTATTCCTTTAATCAGGGGATAAAATGTCATCATTAGAAGTTTTAGAGCCAATATTTAAATTTATTCCAGAGGTTAAATCTCCGGTTCACAGGGAAGATTTTAACGAAAAACTTAAATGGACTGCTCTTATCTTGGTGTTATACTATTTCTTAACTCAAATTCCATTATATGGTGTATCTCCAGGTTCTTACGACAGTTTTGCTGCATTAAGAGCAGTTATGGCTGGAAGTTTTGGTTCTATTCTTACATTAGGAATAGGTCCAATTGTTACTGCTTCTATTGTTTTACAATTATTAGTTGGTTCAAATCTTTTAGATTTGGATCTTTCATCCCATAAAGATAAATCTCATTTCCAAGCTACTCAAAAAGTATTATCCATTGTGTTTACAGTTTTTGAAGCAAGTGTTTTGGTGCTTACTGGAAACATAGTTCCTATTGATGGTTCCTATACTGGATTATTAATTTTACAACTTGTTTTAGGTGCGTTGGTTATTATTTACCTTGATGAAGTTGTATCCAAATGGGGATTCGGAAGTGGTATCGGTTTATTCATTGCTGCTGGTGTATGTCAACAAATCATGGTGGGTACATTCAGTATCCTGCCCGGTCAAGACGGTTTACTTGCAGGTATCATTCCAAAATTCATCCAACAAGCTACTGTAGGAATGCCTGACTTTTATGCTTTAATCCCACTGCTTGCAACTATCATTGTATTTGCAGTTGTTCTTTACGGTGAAGCTATGAGAGTAGAGATTCCTATATCTCACGGTAGTGTAAGAGGTCACGGAAGAATCAGAGGATCTGTTGGTAAATACCCATTAAAATTCGTTTACTCAAGTAACATGCCTGTAATTTTAACAAGTGCATTACTTGTAAACGTCACTTTATTCGCTAATGTTTTCCAAAAGATTGGTTTCCCAATTCTTGGACACTTGGATAAGGGTAAAGCGATTGATGGAATTGCCTGGTTATTGTCAACACCTAAGTTGCATATGTTCATAACTGAACCAATACATGTGTTGGTATACGCGATATTCTTTATTGCATGTTGTATACTGTTCTCATATCTGTGGGTTGAAATTAGTGGTTTAAACGCTAAAAAGATTTCTGAACAACTTTATAATTCTGGTATTCAGATTCCAGGTTTCAGAAGTAGTAAACGTCAATTGTATAAGATTTTGAAAAAGTATATTCCTGCTCTTACCATTATAAGTGGTATTTATGTAGGTTTAATTGCTTTCCTTGCAGATTTAACCGGTGCTTTAGGTGGAGGTACTGGTGTATTGCTTACTGTAGGTATTCTTCATAAGCTATACGAAGAAATGGCTGAAGAACAGCTCATGTCAGCAAATCCTATTCTTAGGAAAGTTTTAGGAGGAGATTAAATCTTCTCTTATTTTTTCTCTTTTAAATGTGGGGGATTAAAGTGAAATTAGTAGTATTAACAGGAATTCCAGGTTCTGGAAGTACAACTTTATTGAATAAAGCTTTAGAAGAAGTTGATTATCTTCATTTAAATTATGGAGATATAATGACAGAGATTGCAATTAAAAATGAACTTGTATCTCATAGGGATGAGTTAAGGAAATTGCCTGCTGAAACTCAAAAAGATATTCAAGCTAAAGCAGCGGCTGAAATCAAAGCAAGGTCTGAAAGTGACAATGTTATTGTTGACACTCACTGTACTATCAATACTCCTGCCGGTTTTTTACCGGGCTTACCAATATGGGTGTTAGAGCAATTACAACCTGACCAATTTATTTTGGTTGAAGCAAATCCTGATGAAATTATTTATAGAAGATTAAATGATGATACTCGTGAAAGGGACCTTCAAAAAGTTAAAGAAATAGATCTGCATCAACAAATGAACAGGGCTACTTCAATGGCTTATGCTACTTTAACAGGAGCTACTGTAAGAATTGTTGAAAATCATGACAATCATTTAGATTCTAATATTAAAAAATTGATAGATATTTTAAATTTATAGAGGTGTTCTATTATGCCTGATCCATGGGGGATTATTTTAGGAGCATTAAATTCAGTTTTTAATCCAATTTTAGCAATGGACCCAAATCCAGCAAATCCTGCTTTAACTGTATTAATTATTGCGTTTATTGTTTCACTAATTACAACTATTGCAAACAAATATCTAGTTGACCAAGATGAAATGAATGAAATCCAAGCAAGAAATAAAAGTCTAACAAAAGAGTTGAGAGAGGCTCAGAAAAAAGGGGACGGAAAGAAAGTTGCTGAACTTCAAGCCAGACAGTCTGAAATGATGCAAGACCAAAGTAAAATGATGACTAACTCATTCAAACCGATGATCGTTACTTTTGTTCCGATTATTTTGATATTCTTCTGGATGAGATCTTCTGCCATTAGCGGATTAGTTATTCACTTGCCTCCTTCTGTTTATTGGGTTACTTTAACTCCACTATGGCATTTCATTGGAAGTATCATTTATGGTGGACAGGCTACCATCCCTTATGGTATTGGATGGTTGTTATGGTATATGATTTGTACATTCGGTATGAGTCAAATACTAAGAAAATTCTTAGGATTTAAACAAGGGTTCTAATTTAACCCTTTTACCATACATTTATTAATGATGAAAAGAATATATTATATTATTCTATTTTGAATACGCTATTACACAATTATTTATTTAAAAATTATTAAGGTGATTAAATGCCTGCAAATAGGTTTAGATCAAGATCATATAAAAGAATTCACAAAAACACCCCTGGTGGGGCTAATGTTTTAAGATATAAAAAGAAAAAACCATCTAAGCATGTTTGTGCTGAATGTGGTAAAGTGTTACATGGAGTTCCACGTGGACGTCCATATGAAATCGCAAAATTATCAAAAACAGCTAAAAGACCTAACCGTCCATTCGGTGGTTACTTATGTTCAAGCTGTGCTCGTAAACATTTCAAAAACGAGGCTAGAAAATAATGATAATTACTGTCGGCGGATTGGCTGGAACTGGAACAACTACCACTGCTGAGGGTCTCTCAGAAAAGTTAGATATTCCATATATCTCTGCAGGATTTGTCTTTAGAGAAATGGCTGCAGAAAGGGGAATGAGTGTTCTTGAATTCAGTGAGTTTGCTGAAGGTAATGATGATATAGATAAAGAAATTGATAAAAGGCAAGCTGAAAAGGCTAAAGAAGCAGAAAATCTCATTGTTGAAGGGAGGCTGTCAGCATATTTTGTTGATAATGCTGACTTGAGAGTTTGGTTGGTAACACCTTTTGATGTTCGATCAAAAAGAATTTCCGAAAGAGAAGAAAAATCTGTTGATGTAGCCAAAGAGGAGATTATAACTCGTGAAAAAAGCGAAGCCTTGAGATACATGGAAATCCATAACATTGACATTTCAAATATGGATATCTATGACATAATTATAAATACTGGTACTTTCAATCCTGAAAAAGTATCAGAAATCATTATTCAAACATTAAAGGTGATATAAATGGCATCAATTGAAGTAAAAATCGCCGGTAGAGAAGCTGGCGAAAAATGTGCAATCGTTGAAATTATCGATGAAAACTTTGTAGAAGTTGTTGGTGAAGCAGTTAAAAACAGAAGATGTAACATTGCTCACTTAGAACCAACCGAAGATTCCATCGACGTTTCCGGCGGTATTGACTCTATTAAAGCAGCTTTAGCTGACTTATAAATTCAAAGTGAATAATTGACAAAATTATTCATAACTTTTTTTATTTACTATTTTTTAAGGTTTTTTTCATGAAATTCAACATGGTGACAAAGTCTAAAAGTTTCACATCATCTGAATTCGGCTGCAAGCCCGAAGACAGGGAGATTAATGATTACATTTCTAAAGGGGTAATCAATTTAGACAAGCCATCAGGTCCGACATCTCATGAAATTGACTCATGGATTAAACGTATTTTGAACTTGGAAAAATCAGGCCACGGCGGAACATTGGATCCTAAGGTTACAGGAATTTTGCCTGTCGGATTGAATGATGCAACCCGTGCCATTCAACTTTTACTGACCGCTCCAAAGGAGTATGTCTGTCTTTTGACATTCCATCAGGATGTTGATGAGGAAAGGATTCGTGAAGTCTTTGCCGAATTCACAGGTAAGATTTTCCAGCTTCCTCCGGTCAAATCAGCTGTAAAGCGTGAAATGAGAACACGTAACATTTACTATTCCACAATCTATGAGATTGAAGGGCGAGATGTTCTCTTTAGAATCGGATGTGAAGCGGGGACATATGTAAGGACATACTGCCATAACATTGGAGAGGCATTGGGTGTTGGGGCTCACATGGCTGAGCTTAGAAGAACACAGGTAGGTTCATTCAATGAGAAAAATAAATTGGTGACCCTGCAGGATGTTACAGATGCATATCACTTCTGGAAAGAAGATGGTGACGAGTCATTCCTGCGTGATGCTATAATGCCGATGGAGAGAGCCGCTGATTATCTTCCAAAAATCATCATTAAGGATTCTGCTGTTGATGCGGTTTGCCATGGTGCTGATCTGGCTAATGGAGGAATTGTGGAATTGGCGGACAATATTCAAAAGAATGATATTGTGGCAATCGAAACACTCAAAGGTGAGTTGGTTGGTGCAGGTAATTCTTTATTGACTTCCAATGAGATTTTGGAAGCCGATGGTGGTTTTGCAGTTAATGTTTCTAAAGTTTTAATGAAACCCGATACTTATCCAAGATTTTGGAAGTAAATTCTTAAATTTTGGGTGGTTCCACATATAAGTTTAAAGAATATTGCTTTTTTTTGATCCATGCAAGGATGTGCCAATCTTTTGGTTTTGGAAACTTTTTTTTAAATGTTGGGTTGGATATGCAATTGCCCATACTGAATTCAGAAACATGTTTTTTCCATTGTTGGAAAGCATTAAATAATTAATTAAATATAATATATAACCGTAAAAAAAGGGAGCAGAATTAAATGAGATTCAAAAAATACTTTCTAGTCATATGTCTGATTATTTGTTTGTTCACTATAGCGAGCGCATGTGCTAGTGAAGTGAATGATACAGAAATATCTGCAATAGATTCAGATGATAACTTAGAGATTAATGAAGATAATCAAGTAATGGATAATGATGAGGGAGGCTTGTCTGACAATGCATCAGCAAAAGATGACAATGGAGGAATTCCCGCACAGCAAAGAGATGAAAATTCGGATTCTGGCAGATTGGGAATAACTGACGGCGATTTGATTGGTGATGAGTTAAATGCCAAAGTCGTTGCATTGAATGTAACTGTCGCTGATAAACCCATGTTCGTTGTTGATTGTGCCGATAAATTTAATGGAAATGTTGCAATCAGAATCGGTGAAAATAAATCAATATACGATGGCGGTGCGAAGGCACTGATTGAGGCTGACAGATTGCCTGCAGGAAATTATGTTGCCACTGCATTATTTTACGGCGATTCTAATTATGAGAATTTAACACAAAATAATATTATGTTCACTGTTTCAAGGCTAACCCCCACTATTGATGTGAATATTGAAGATGTGACCTATCCGAATACCGCCTATGCAAATGTTCATGTTGGAAATTATGCCAACGGTACTGTTAATGTCACTGTTAACAACAGGATATTCAGAGGGGTCATGTCTAATGGTGAGGCTAATGTTGCCCTGTATGGCTTGCCTGGAGGTCGTATGAATGCCCATATCCAGTTCTTCAGCAGTGATGATTATAATGATAATGTAAGTTCGGATGATGAATTTGTTGTTTTCCCTAATAATTCGCTTATAACTATCCGTTGTAATGAAAAAAGTTATGTTGGTGAGGATATCGAAATTTACATTGATACTATAAACTCTACTGGTGATTTAAATATTTATATTAATGGTGTGAGTTATGGGTATCCGGTGTCATCTAATCCTCAAAAAAATTATCAGGTCTGCATTAGCGATAAATCTGAGGGCACTTATCAACTTGATTTCCGTTTGGATGGTGATCAAAACTACACCGGATATGAAACAAGCAAAACAATCGATGTAATTAAAAGAGATTTGTCAATTAACCTCGAAGATATTGGTGAATCAATTTATGTCGACAAACCAGTAACCCTCAAAGCAAAATTGAGCAATACAGTTAAAGGTAATGTGATATTTACCATTAACGGCGCAAACTACACGGAATATGTTGATAACGCTGATGTTGTCACTCATGAATATACTCCCGTCAATAATGATATTTTAACGGTTGTTGCCACATTCGAAGGCAATGATATGTATAATGCTAACGTATCAGATTCAAGGGATTTCATTGTTAATAGAATCGTCACCACTGTTGATGTGGAATTCCCACAATCGATTATTGCTGGAAACGATGTGGCGATTTCTGTTTCCATGAATCCTGGAATTACTGGTGTTGTTACTCTGTTTGTTGACACTAAGTCTTATAATGTTGCAGTTTTTGAGGGCAGCGTAAATTATTACGTTACTAATTTAGCTGATGGCGTCTATGATGTTCATGCAGAGTTTGCAGGGGATGACAGATATGCCAACAGCACTTCCGATGTTAAACAGTTGTTTGTCAATAAGGTGTCTACCAATCTAACCATTAGCATAGATAAGGTCTCAATGAATTATATTGAGGAGGCTGTTGTTAGTATTGTTTTAAACCAGTCAATAAATGCTGTTGTCACTGTTAAAGTTAATGGAAATAACCATACTGTGGGTCTTGTTAACGGTAAGGGCAGTTTCACTTTATATGATTTGGATAAAGGCAATTACATCATTAATGCAGTATTTGCAGGTGATGATAGCTACGTTGGATGCACTTCCAATACTTTAAGTTTAACAGTCAATGGTGATAATATCTCTTCCTGGGTATCTATTAGTTTGAATAAGCCTTCTGTGTTTGCTGGTGATGAGGTCACTATTACAGTCAATTCAAATCCGACAGTTACTGGAATCATTAAGTTGAATATTGGCTCCAATTCATATGATGTTGCTGTTAAGAGGGGTGTTGGTAAATTTACTGTACTTATGATGTTTGGGCAGTATTTGAGGGTGATAATTATCATTTAGGTAATTCTTCTGATGTTAAACAGTTGGAGGTTAAGAGAATCCCTACTGAGTTGTCCATTAGTGTTGATAAGCCTTCCGTATTTGTTGGGGACAGTGTTGTTGTAGGCGTTGTTTTAGACCAATCCATCAATACTGTTGCAACAGTTAATGTTAATGGCAAGGAATACATTATAGGCATTGTCAACGGTAAAGGTAATTTGACTTTAGACGATTTGGCTTTTGGTACATATAATATTAATGCAACTTTTGCCGGTGAGGACAAATATGTTGGAAGCGTTTCCAATAATACAATTTTAGAGGTTAATAAGATTGAAACACAGTTGAGTGGGGATGCGATTACTGTTGTGTATAATGCTGATAAATATTTGGTTATTTCATTAAAAGACAGCAAAGGCAATGCAATTGGCAATGTTGATGTCACCGTTAATCTTAATGGCGCTAAAACATTGAAAACTGATGGTAATGGTCAGGTTAAGGTATCAACCTATCATTTAGCTCCTAATTCATACAATGCCAAAATAATTTTCAAGGGAAATGCAATGTATGAGGGATCATCAAAAGATGTCAAGGTCGCCGTTAATAAGGCAACTCCGAAAATAACCGCTAAAGCAAAAACATTCAAGAGATCAGTAAAAACCAAAAAGTACACCGTATCTTTGAATGTCAATCAAAAGGTTAAGGTTGCCATTAAAGTCAACAAGAAAACATATTATGCCTACACAAATACTAAAGGTGTTGCAACATTTAAAATCACCAAGTTGACCAAAAAAGGCAAATACACCGCAACAGTTAGCTCTATAACCAATAAATGCTACAACAAGGCAAAATCTGTAAGTGTTAAAATTACTGTTAAGTAGATTCTTAAATCTACTTGCAATTTTTCTTTTTTAATCCATGGGGAATATATAGTAATATATACCATCACAAACAAAATTAAATATAATATTTTTGATGGGGGTATTATTTTTGAATAAAAAAATATTTTTTGCTTTATTGGTATTGCTTTTTGCTTTTTCCGTTAGTGCAATTCAAGCAAGCGACATCAATTCAACTGCAATAAATTCTACTAATGTTAATCATATTCAGTTTGATGATTCACCCCATGTAAATGATGCATGCTATAATGCAAACTCTTTAGGCGACAATGATAAAAATCAAACGGAACTGCTTTCACAGTCAGATAATGTTTATTATAAGGGTTCTTATGAGGTAAGCTTAAAAGATGTGGATTCTGGTTTAATTTTGGCAAATAAATCAATTAGTTTTGTTATAAATAAAGTAAAGTATGATGCTGCAACCGGTAATGATGGCATTGCAAGGGTTAGTTTGAATCTGATGCCCGGCAAGTATTCGGTTTTTGCGTCATTCGGAGGGAATGATGATTATTATATGTGCAACTCAACTTCCACATTCAATGTATTGCCCACCATCAAAGCGAATGACATCTCAAAATATTATAAGTCATCCACTCCATTCACTGCACAGTTTTTTGACACTTATGGAAAACCTTTGGCAAATACTCTGGTTACCATAACAGTCAACGGCAATCCATATAATGTCAGAACAAACGCTAACGGCTTTGCAAGTTTGGCATTGAACTTCAATCCGGGTTCATATAGGATAGTTTCAACCAATCCTCTTATGGGATATTCGCTAACCACTAATTTTGTAATTTTATCCACAATAAGCTCATCGGATGTCAAGCAGGTTCAGGGCCAGAACAAGAAGTTCACTGCAAAGTTTTTAAGAAGTGACGGAAAGCCGCTGGCAAAAGCCTATGTGAAATATAAATTTAAGGGCAAAACCCACAAGGTCAAGACAAATGCCAAGGGAATGATAAGCATTTCCTTAAAAAAGCTTAAGAAGGGAACCTACAAGATAGTCTGTTATAATAAGGATGGCCTGTCAAAAACCAATACGATTAAAATCTATAAGAAAAAGGCCTCAACCAGATTGTCCTCCAACTCTTATACATTCTATCCTAAGGATAAGAGCAGGATAATTACAGTCAGACTGTCAACAGCATTGGGTGACAGTTCAAATGCTGGAAAAATAATTAAAATCAAGATCAACGGAAAGACTTACAGCAGAAAAACGGATGCCAATGGCATTGCATCAATGGATTTGTCCTCATTTAAGAAGGGAATTTTCTCCGTCCAATTCAGATATGATGGAAACAAATTCTTCAAGGCATCCAAATTAACAAGGTCAGTTACAATATTCGACACAACCAAGACTTCCGTCACTGTTAAAAGCACAACCCATTTCGGTTATGGTGCAGGCACTTTATTAAAAGTTTGTTATAATGCAGGAGGCGTTCCGTTAGCTGGAAAAACTGTAAAGTTAACTCTTGACGGCAAGACATACACCAAAACCACTGACAAGAATGGAATGGTATCGGTACCAATCAATTTAAACATTGGCGACTATGTGGTTAGCTATAAAACGGATGCCGATTCGATATTCGACGGAACTTCAGGCTCTTTCAATATAGATGTTTTCAAGCGAAGCCCCTCCAAGGTAATCTGGAAATGCGGAAAGTCATATAAGGACAGTTCCCAGACGTTCAAAGTGCTGGTTACTAATATGAATGGGCAGCATGTATCCGGAGGGCACATTGAGCTGACCATTGATGGGGAAACATATTCCTCAACCGTTTCATCAGGAGGCTATGCAAAGTTCAAGACTCATGTTGCTATTGGAAACTATAAGGTTTCAGTCAAATTCAAGGGCAACAATAATCATCTTGAAAGCTCCGCTTCCAAATCGGTTAAGGTCAAGCTTTCCAAATTCCGCAACGGAATCAACGAAAAGCACGCAAAGGGTTCAAAGGCATACAAAAAATCATCCAGCCACTGTAAGGTTGGAACCAAAAAGCTTAAAAAATTGGTCAAAAAATTGACTAAAGGGCTGACCAGTAAAGTCGACAAGGCAAGAGCCATTTTCAATTATGTAAGGGATACCCTGGATTACAGCTATTATTATGATACCAAATACGGTTCAACAGGCACATTAAATCGCAAGAGCGGAAATTGTGTAGACCATTCTCATCTGTTGGTTGCACTGTACAGGACTGCGGGCTTCAATGCGAGATATGTTCATGGAATATGCCGCTTCAGTGACGGTGACGTTACAGGACACGTTTGGGTTCAGGTTAAAATCGGAAAAAATTGGGTCGGTGCAGATGCAATTTCATATAGGAACTCCCTGGGAAAAATAAAAAACTGGAATAACAAGCACTACACTCTTCATAACAAATATGCAAGTTTGCCGTTCTAAAAAAAGAAAAAGAAATGGAAAAGCTAGAAAGCTCCTCCACCTCCACCACCTGATCCTCCTCCGAAGCCGCCGAAGCCTCCGGAGTCTGATGAGGTGTGGGTAGTTGTGTAACTTGTATCATATGCATGGTACATTATGCCGTATCCTCCGTAATAGTGATACCAGAATATGCCGTCATCATAATCCGCGATATTTGGCACTTGCAGTTTCATGGATTTATAGACCTTGTCTGCTACTCCAAGAGCCGCACCATAAATCAGGTACTTCTTCCAAATGACTATTGATTCCGGAGGGTGTTCTTGAATTAAACTGTTGTCTTTTAAGAACTTCTTCAAGTTGTTCCATTTGAGATAGTAGGTCCTGCCGTTTTCAGTCCATCTTCCAAAGATGTCTTCGTCAAGACGAAGCAGAGCTATTGAAAATATTATCAGGAATATTCCTGCCCCAAGTGCATAAATTCCATTGTGCAGACGGGTTATAAATCCAAGAATGGCTATTATTGCTCCAAAGACAAGGCCCATAATGCTGATTGCGCTCATGATTGTGGAACCGGTATCGTTGAAGTATTGTGACTTGTCAAAGCTGTTTTCAACTTCCTCTTTCCATATGTTGATCTGTTCCATGAACCACTTTGCCTCGTATTCTGAGGACAATCGTCCGTTCAATTTTGTCAGATTCAATGCATTGTCATAGGCAAAATGCTCCAATGTTTCAAATACGATCTTTTCGCTTGAACTCAACTCATTTTTCTTGTCATGGTTGAATGTTAAAATCAGCTCATTGGTTTCAATGTCTGCATTGGTTTGGGTAAATAATTTGAATACCTTTCTGTCAATCAGATTCATTATTGAAGCTTCAAATCCTTTTATATCTGGTGTTCCAAGGTCCTTTTTATTTTCAACCAATGCATTGACCATTTCCGGAGGGTCATCTGTTGGCAGGTCCCTTTCATAGATTCCGTCATAGGCCACTTTAGGTTCCCTTCCGTATTTCAGATATGTTAATATTGCGCCGATTGGACTTAATAATGACAATAATCCCAGAACAAGATATGTGGTGTTCCAGAAGTTCCTGCTGCCGATGCTGTCATCCAGGTTTTTCTTTATTAGTTCTCGACCGTCCTGATTTACATGCTTTGCATTGGTTGCATTGTGGAAATCCCCTATTGGCATCATAACAAGCAGTTCATAGAATTCCCCTTTTGGAATGGATTTGGTTTCAGCGGTTATTGTGTCTTTCTTTAAGTCGCTTGTGATGTTGTATTCCTGAGGATTTAGGAAGTATTCGTTATCCTTGTCTCCAGGCAGCTTGACTGTTGCATGAAGTTTGTCAACGCCGACGTCCCATTCGTCTCCCCAGAGCTTGTATTGAAGGCCTCCGACATCATTGAAAAGAGTGACTACATTTTTCATATCGTAAGTGATGTAAACTGACACGTCACAATCTCGGATTCCTTGGGTATGTTCCTTGTTGGAGTATAGATAGATTTTCAGATGTTTCTTTCCGTCCTCATCGCTTTGCGTAAATTTGGCATATGCGCCGTCGACATGCACTTTGATATTTTCTATGCTTTCTCCGGATTTCAGGGGTATGTCCCTGTAAACCCCATTGAATTTTCCGTCAAATGTATAATCATACTGCTCATCCACATGGAGCAGACCATTATTTTCAACTGTTAAGTTTATGAATGCCTGAGTAATTGAATAGCTTCGATCATCATCCGCCGATACGACTGTGATTGCTGAAAATAAAATTAAAACAAGTAAGATTATACAGAATGTTTTTTTAACATTCATATAATCTCCCCTTAGAATTTAACTTCAGGCACTTCTCTTTCACTTTCAGGTGCTTCGAAGAATGCTTCTTCCTTAAATCTGAATAATTTTGCCATCATATTGCTTGGGAACTGCTGACAGGTGTTGTTGTATTTTAGGACAACGTCATTGTAGAATTGCCTTGCGTAAGCTATCTTGTCTTCGGTATCGCTTAACTCAGACTGCAATTGTTGGAAATTGCTGTTGGCTTTTAAGTCAGGATAGTTTTCAGCAACTGCAAACAATGTTTTTAAAGCGCCGGTAAGATGGTTATCTGCGGCGCTTGTTTCTTCAACTGTTGTTGCATTCATGACTCCGGTTCTTGCTTTTGTCACTTCTTCCAAAACACCCTTTTCATGTCCTGCATAGCCTTTTACGGTCTCTACAAGATTAGGTATTAAATCGTTTCTTCTTTTTAGCTGAACGTCAATTTGTGCTAAACTGTTTTTCACACGGTTTCTGAGTCCAACCAGATTGTTGTACATGTGCACTATTGTTACAATGATTATAATCAGACAAATTATAAGTACTACTGTTAGTAACATATCCATTTTATCACCAAATAATATTATAATTATAGATTAAAATATACTTTGCCATTTATTAACTATGAATTTTAAATTATATGTGTGGGACTTATTTTTTTCAAAAATCCTACATTTAAGCAAACCTTTATATAGGGTAATGTAAATATATTATTATATCATATTATTCTAGACAATATGATGTACAAGTATTGCTAACTATTTTAATGCCGAGATAGTCTAGCCTGGTAAGGCGCGAGACTGGAAATCTCGTGGGCGTTCAGCCCTCCTGGGTTCAAATCCCAGTCTCGGCGTTTATTAGTTTTTAACTATATTTTTTTGATATTAATTAATAAAAATACTTGTTAAACTGATATTTATTGCACTCTTAGCGAATACGCTAAGTTTATAACTGTTGAAAAAACTGTGTTTTGAAATTCAAAACATTCGAATCTATATTTTACGTCTCGTAGGTTCGCTCTATAAATGGAGGTTATTTAATGGAAGACGAATTCAAACATTTAGTCCGTATTTCAAGAAAGGACGTTAGTGGTAATAAAACCATTGAACAAGCTTTAACTGAAATCAAAGGTGTTGGAATCTCTTTATCTAAAACTATGTGCCGTGTTTTAGACTTAGATTTAGAAGCTAAAATCGGATACATTGCTGACGAAGATGTTTTAAAAATTGAAGAAATTTTAGAAAACCCTCTCGACTTCGGCATTCCAGCTTGGATGTTAAACAGAAGAGAAGACTATGAAACTGGTGAAAACATTCACTTAATCGAATCAGATCTTGACATGACTTTAAGGGATGATTTGAACAGAATGAAAAAGACCAGAAGCTACAAAGGTAGAAGACATGAAGTTGGTTTACCTGTTAGAGGTCAAAGAACCAAGTCTACTTTCAGAAAAAGTTCTACTGTTGGTGTAAAACGTTCAAGAGGATAGGCAAGAGCTTTTTTTATAAATCAAATTATTAAAATTCAATTTTATAAGGAGATGTTTTAATGGGACAACCTAGAAAATCAAGGAAAAAGTATAATACACCACCACATCCTTGGAATGCGGAAAGAATTAAAAATGAAAATAAATTAATGACTAAATACGGTCTTAAAAACAAAAAAGAAATTTGGAAAGCTGATACTTTAGTCAGAAGATACAGTAGGGAAGCAAGGTACTTACTTGGTTTCGGTGCTGATCAGATGGTTAAGGAAAAATTAGAATTATTAGGACACTTAGCTAGAACCGGTGTTTTGCCAGAAGGTGCAGCTCTCGAAGATATCTTAGATTTAAATGTGGAAGATATCTTAAGAAGAAGATTACAAACTATTGTGTACAAAAAAGGTTTAGCTCGTACTCCTAAAGAAGCAAGAATGTTTGTTGTACATGGTCACATAGCTTTAAATGGTAAAAAAATCAATTCACCAAGTTATGTAGTATTAGACGGTCAAGAAGATGCAATTGGATTTTACCGCTCTTCACCTGTAGCAAAACAAATTGAAGAGTACAACAAAGGTAAAGAAAATAAAGCTAATACAGAAGAATAAAGGGTGTAACTATGGCAAAAGATGAAAAATGGGGTATAGCTAATATTTACTCATCATTCAATAACACTATTATTACTGTAACAGATATTACTGGTGCTGAGACTATTTCTCAATGGTCTGGTGGAAAAGTTGTACGTGCTGACAGACAACAAGCTTCACCATTCGCAGCAATGGCTGCAGCAACTAGAATAGCTGATGATGCTAAAGAAAAAGGATTTGTTGGATTACACATTAAAGTAAGAGCTCCTGGTGGAAATGGACCTAGAAGTCCAGGACCTGGTGCACAAGCAACTATTCGTGCTTTAGCAAGAGCTGGAATTAAAATAGGAAAAATCGAAGATATTACTCCTATTCCTCACGACGGTACTGGAAGACCTGGTGGTAAAAGAGGAAGAAGAGTTTAAGCGGAAGGGTTTAATATGGAGATAGAAGTAAGAAGTCAAAGCGATGATGAAATGGTTTTCATCGTTCGCGATGCAGAAGTACCTTTTATAAATGCTATTAGAAGGGTTGCAATGGTCAACGTTCCAAAAATAGCTATCGAAGATGTAAATATTATCAGAAATGATTCTGCAATGTTTAATGAGGTACTTGCTCACAGACTTGGTTTAACTCCTTTAGTTTCCGATTTAGATGCTCTTGAAGGATTGTCATTACCAGAAGATGATGATTGGGGTGAGTATACTAACGGAATAATGTTTCATTTAAATGAGGTGGGACCTAAAGTTGTTTATTCTAAGGATTTAATATCTTCAGACTCAAAAATTAAACCAGTATACGACACTATACCTTTAGTAAAACTCAAAGATGGAGAAGAACTCAACATTGAAGCAGTAGCTAAAGTGGGCTATGGAAAAGAACATGCAAAATGGATGCCAACAACCGTATGCGCATACAAGCAATATCCTGAAATAACTTTCAATGATGATGTTGAAATCGACTACGATTGTGCTCAAGCATGTCCTAGAGGTATCTTGAAATCAGATAGAAGATCTAAAAAAATCAAAATTGTTGAAGAACATGAAAACAGTCCTTTAATAGGTGTGGAAAACTGTGCCATGTGTAAAAGCTGTGTAAGGGCTTCTGACAATGGTTACATTAATGTGGGATTCAAACCAAATGATTTTATATTTAGAATTGAAACTGATGGAGCTATGCCTCCTAAAGAAGTTTTATTAAAAGCATGTGACGTATTAGGTGAAAAAGCAGATAAGTTTATCAGATTTAGTGAAGAAGGAGGAAGTAAATAATGGTTAAGAAAGTAATAAAAACAAATCCTAACCTTATTGAACTTATTAATAAACTTTATGAACAATCAAGAAGTGAAGATGCAGCTATTTGGAGAGATGTTGCACAAAGACTTGAAAGGTCTAATAGAAGAACCGCTGAAGTAAATTTGTCTGATATTGCAAGACATGCTGAAGCTGGTGAAACTGTTTTAGTACCAGGTAAAGTTTTATCAAATGGTGATTTAGAAAACAAAGTAGATGTTGTAGCATTAAAATTCTCAGCTAAAGCACAGGAAAAAATCGAAAGTGCTGGTGGAGAATGCATCTCAATTGACGAAATTATGGAAAGTAATCCTAAAGGATCAAACATAAGGATTATGGAATAGGGGATGTGTGTTATGATAATTATTGATGGTAATGGATGCGTTTTAGGAAGATTAGCTAGTGTAACTAGTAAAAATCTTTTAGAAGGCGAAGAAGTAGTAATTCTCAATGCTGAAAAAATTATGTTAACCGGTAACAAGGAATGGGCTTATGCTAAATACAAGCAAAGAGTTGACAGGGCAAGTATTTCCAACCCTCGTGACTTAGGTCCAAAATATCCTAGAAGGCCGGATGATATATTCAGAAGAACTGTAAGAGGAATGTTACCTTTCAAAAAATCCAAAGGTAAAACAGCATACAAAGGTTTAAAAGCTTTCGTTGGCGTACCTGCTGAATATGCTGACGCTGAACTCACAGCAGTTCCTGAAGCAGAATACAAAAATCTTAAAAAAGGTATCGAATTAGGAGAAATCTCCAAACTTTTAGGAGCTACCTTTTAGATAAGTAGGTGTTATTATGGTTAAAGTTATTCATACTAGTGGAAAACGTAAAACAGCTATCGCAAGAGGTACTGTTCGTGAAGGAACCGGTAAAGTTAGAATTAACAAAGTTCCTTTAGAACTCTATTCTCCTGAGCTTGCTAACTTGAAATTACAAGAACCATTAACCTTAGCTGGAGACTTAGCTAACGAAGTGGATATCAATATCCATGTTATTGGTGGTGGAGTAATGGGTCAAGCTGAAGCTGCACGTATGGTAATTGCTAAAGGACTCGTACAATGGTCTCAAGATATGGATTTAAAAGAAAGATTCATTCACTACGACAGAACCATGTTAGTAGGTGACCCAAGACGTTCCGAACCTAAAAAATACGGTGGTCCTGGAGCAAGAGCACGTAAACAAAAAAGTTACAGATAAATTCTGTACCTTTATATTTTATTTAAATTTAAAAGATGATATAAATGATTCCTATAAGATGCTTAAGTTGTGGAAAACCTGTATCAGCTTACTTTGATGAATATAACAAAAGAGTAGCAGCTGGTGAAAAATCTAAAGATGTTTTAGATGATTTAGGTTTAACTAGATACTGTTGTAGAAGAATGTTGATTTCCCATGTTGAAACCTGGGAATAAACTATTGTAGGGATATTTTTTAAAATATAATCTTGGTAAAATGCCTAAAAAATGGAAGTAATATTCATGGATGTTGAAAAAAAATTAACAAGGTTTGAAAGAGCTAGAATTCTTGGAGCTAGAGCGATTCAAATATCTATGGGTGCAAAGCCTCTTGTAGATATTCCCGATTCCTTAGATCCAATTGACATAGCTTACGAAGAACTCAAAGCTGGAGTTTTACCATTAGATGTTATTAGAGATGAATAGATTCTATCTATTTTTCTCCAATTATTTAAAAAAAATAGTAAATACCAATTGAAACCTGTAAAGAAACTTACTAATTTTTTCAGAATATGGGTTGATTGGTAATAAATTGAATGACACTGAGGTGTTTTTTTGAATAGTATAATAGAAGACGTCCAAGTCCGAAAGATTCTGGACAGCAGAGGCAATCCGACTATTGAGGTAGATGTGATTACCTGGAGTGGTTTTGGAAGGGCAGCTGCACCAAGTGGAGCAAGTACAGGTTCAAGAGAAGTGGTATCATTCCCCGAAGGAGGGGTTGACATTGTAGTAAGTGAAATGGAAGACTTGATTGCTTCTGAACTTATTGGAATGGATGCATGTGATGTCGCTACTATTGACGAAGTATTGAAAGAGATTGACGGCACTGATAATTTGGCCGCTATTGGAGGCAACACTACCGTTGCTATTTCCATGGCTGTAGCTAAGGCTGCCGCATCATCATATAACATGCCGCTTTACCAGTACATTGGAGGTAATTTCACAAATGAATTGCCGTATCCATTAGGCAATATGATGAACGGTGGTGCTCATGCAGGCATTAATGCTCCTGATATTCAAGAATTCCTGGTCGTTCCTATCGGAGCCACCAATATGGTTGACGGAATTTTTGCAAATGCTTCTATTCACAAAAAATTAAAAGAACTGATCCAATCTAAAGACTCCAATTTCACTTGTGGAAAAGGAGATGAAGGCGGATGGGTACCTAACATCACTAACGCAGATGCTTTGGAAATTCAAGCTCAGGCATGTGAGGAAGTCGGTGATGAGATCGGTATTGAAATCAGGCCCGCTTTGGATATGGCAGCATCCGAGATGTGGGATGCAAATGAGCAGAAATATGTTTATGCTCATGATGGTATCAAAAGGGATACCGGAGATCAAATCGATTTCGTAAAGGAAATCATTGATACTTACAAAATGTTTTATGTAGAAGACCCATTTGACGAATCCGACTTTGAAGGATTTGCTCAATTAACTTCCAAGGTTGGAGACAAATGTCTCATTTGCGGAGATGATTTGTTCACAACCAATAAAGAGCTTTTAGCTAAAGGCATTGAAATGAATGCGGCTAATGCAATCATTATCAAGCCAAATCAGATCGGTTCATTATCCGAAACCCATGCCACTGTTAAATTGGCAAAGGAAAACGGTATTGTGCCAGTCGTTTCACACCGTTCCGGCGAAACCACTGATGACACTATTGCTCATCTTGCTGTCGGTTTCAATTCACCAATGATTAAGACCGGAGCCATCGGTGGGGAAAGGATAGCTAAACTGAATGAGCTTATCCGTATAGAAGAAAAACTTCCAAATTCAAGAATGGGCAAATTTAAAAATTAGAGGAGAGAGATTATGTCAAAAGTAATTCTTGATTACGATAAATGTGATGGTGCAGACTGCGCTGAATGCGCTGACGTTTGCCCAATGGAAATATTGGTCCTTGAAGGAGATAAAATTACAATAAACAATCCTGAAGATTGCAGTTATTGTGAAGTATGTATGGACGTTTGTCCTAACGAATGTATTAAAATTGAAGATGACTTTTAAATTGTAGGTGAAAAAATGGTAAATGAAGAACTTTTAATAGACTTAGATAATTATTTAGCAGCTGGTTTACACATCGGTACCCAGCAAAAAACTAGTGACATGGAAAAATACATATTCAGAGTAAGATCTGACGGTTTATACGTATTGGATATTCAAAAAACTGATGAAAGAATCAGACAAATCGCAAAATTATTAGCAAAATACGACCCTGAAGACATTTTAGTAGTAGCTACCCGTCAATACGGTCAGGCTCCTGTTAAAAAATTCGGTGAATTAACCGGCGCTAAAACCATTCCTGGCAGATTCATCCCAGGTACCTTAACAAACCCAAATTATGCTAAATTCATTGAACCAAAAATCATTGTTGTAACTGACCCAAGGTCAGACGCACAAGCGATTTTAGAATCCAAACAAAACGGTATTCCAGTTGTTGCATTATGTGATACTGAAAACTTACTCAGTTTTGTTGATATTGCCGTACCTGTAAACAACAAAGGTAGAAAAGCTATCGCTTTAGTTTACTGGTTACTTGCAAGACAAATCTTAAGAGAAAGAGGAGACATCCCAGAAGACGGTGACCTTGATATTGATTCAACTGAATTCGAACTTAAATTTTAAGTGAGTTAGATGTTAAGACAACCTGCTGTAGCCGGAGCGTTTTATCCAAATGATCCGGATAGATTGAAAGAACTTATTGAAAGTTGCTTTTTGGATGATTCAGGTGTTGGTTACATTCCGAATCTCGAATCATTCGACGGTAAAGAGTACCCTATCAATGTTATGGTTCCTCATGCAGGTTATCAATATTCTGGTCCGATAGCCTCTCACGGCTATTGTGAAATCGTTAAGAATGGTTTTCCTGAAGTTTTTATTATTATAAGTCCTAACCATACTGGATTTGGTAGTGAAATATCTGTATTCAACGAGGGCGAATGGATTACGCCTTTGGGAAATGTGTGTGTTGATAATGAGTTTGCAGACAGCATCATTGAGTTTTCAGACATTGCCTCTGCGGATTTCACAGCCCATATTCGTGAACACAGCATTGAAGTTCAGCTGCCATTCCTACAATATTTCTCATCCGATTTCAAGATAGTTCCAATCACAATGGGAAAGCAGGATTTTGTCACTTCAGCTGATTTGTCTAAGGCAATCCTTGAAGCTGCAAATAAATTGAACAGATCCTATTGTGTTATTGCAAGTACGGACTTGTCTCATTTCAACAATCAAGAGAAAGCAAACAAGGTTGACGGATTCGTCCTTGAGGATATTGAGGAAATGAATGAATTCAAACTTTTTGAGGAAGTTGTCCAGTATAACATTACTATGTGTGGTTATGCTCCGGTAATGGTCACAATGTCTATTTCCAAAAGCTGTGATAAGAATACCAGTCAGATATTGGCTTATGGAACTAGCGGTGATGTCACTGGGGATTTCACATCGGTTGTTGGTTATGCTTCAGGTATTTTTAAATAAGGTGTATCTATGATAGCTAAAGCCTCTGCTCCGGCAAAAACAATATTATTTGGTGAGCATTCTGTAGTTTATGGCGAACCTGCTATAGCGGGAGCAGTCAATAAAAGAGCTTATGTCACTATTAAACCGTCTGAAGATGATGTTACAATTTTCAGAGCTCCTGACATTGGTTTTGAAGCTGAATTACTTACACGATATAAAAAATATGTTTTGCTTAAGGGAAAACCAGGTATTATCAGATATATTTTAGAGTCTCTTTATCGAGTACACGACCATACTCCAATCGACATTACCCTGAATTCCAATGTCCCTATTGGTTCAGGTCTTGGATCATCCGCAGCAGTAACAGTAGCCACCCTTGCTGCATTATACAGATATCATAATATTCGTTTTAACAAACAGTCCCTTGCCCATGATGCTCACATGGTTGAGCAGGCAGTTCAGGGAGTTGCAAGTCCGTTGGACACGTTAGTTTCTACTTATGGAGGGCTTGTCTATTTGTCAAGAAACAAAAAGGTTGAACACTTTAACGTTAATTTTAATGTTCCGTTTGTTGTAGGTTATACCACCAAGCACGGAAACACCGGAAAAATGGTTAAGGATGTCAAAAACCGTAAGGACAGAAATCCGAAAATTATCAATCCGGTCATTACTTCAATGGGTAACCTTACCAATTATGCAAAACAGGCTATTTTAAAAAGAGATTTCGCTAAAATTGGCGAATTGATGAACATTAATCATGGATTTTTAGATACTTTAGGTGTAAACACTTTGGAATTGTCTCGTATGGTATATAATGCAAGGGAAGCCGGAGCCATCGGAGCTAAAACAACTGGTGCCGGTGGAGGGGGCAGCATCATTGCTCTTTGCCCGGGCAAAGTGGAGGAAGTGGCTAAAGCTATTGACCGTGATGATAACATTTTAAAGATTAGATTTACTCGAAAGGGAGTTTCTTCAAGGGTTTATAAGTGATTCCATGATTATTTTAAAGATTGGTGGCAGCATTTTAACAAACAAGGACTCCAAGGAAAGTGAAGTCGATGCATTGAGCCTTAAAAGAATTGCATCTGAAATCAAGGCTTCTATGGATGTGTCATCCAAGCAGCTTGTCATCGTTCATGGTGCAGGTTCTTTTGGACATCCTCCGGCAAAGAAACATAGAATTGGAGAGGAATTCGACAAGTCACTCTATCCTCAAAAGAGATTGGGTTTTTGTGAAATTCAAAATGAAGTCAAAAAATTGAACATGTTTATCTGCGAAGCATTCATTGCAGAGGGTCTGCCCGTTATTGCAGTTCCTGCATCAGCTTTCGTAACTGCCACAAACAAGAGGATAACTGACGGAAATCTAGATGTGTTTAAAAATTATCTCAAAAAAGGTTTCATTCCTGTAATATACGGGGATGTGGTATTGGATAATGAATTGGAATTTTGCGTTATTTCAGGAGACCAGCTAATCCAGTACTTGGCCAAAAACCTCACTCCAGATCAGGTCATTTTAGGAACCGATGTTGATGGGGTTTACAATAAGAATCCTAAAACACATGATGATGCGGTATTTTTTGACAAGTTCACATCACTTGAAGATTTGGATACCCTGGAGGGAACAACCAATGTTGATGTAACCGGTGGTATGGTTGGAAAAATTAAGGAACTTTTATATTTAGCAGATTTAGGAATTGAATCTAAAATAATAAATGCTGAAGTCGAAGACAATATTTTCAAGGTATTGGAAAATAAGCCAGTTAAAGGAACAATAATTTCAAGGGGAAATTAACACATGATTTCAGATAGAAAATTGGAGCATTTATTAATTTGTGAAAATTATGATGTTGAGTTTAAGGACAAAACTACAGGATTTGAAGATATAGAACTGATCCATAATGTTTTGCCGGAAATCGATAAGAATGAAATTGATTTGTCAACTTCCGTTTTCGGCAAGAAATTAGACTCACCTTTATTTATTACAGCTATTACAGGAGGCCATCCTGCAGCAAAAGAAGTTAACAGGCAATTGGCAATTGCCGCTGAAAACAATGGTATTGCTTTAGGTGTCGGCTCTCAAAGGGCAGCTTGCGAACACCCTGAACTTGAAGACACTTACAGTGTTGTCCGTGAAAATGCGCCTGACTGTTTGCTTGTTGGAAATATTGGAGCTCCTCAACTTAATTTGGCTCAAAAAGCGGTTGAAATATTGGATGCAGATATCCTGGCAATCCATTTAAACCCTCTTCAGGAATCAATACAGCCTGAAGGCGATTTGGATGCAAGGGGATATACTGATTTGATTGAAAAGATTACCGACACAGTCGATATTCCTGTTCTTGCGAAGGAAACAGGTTGTGGAATTTCCGCCGAATCAGCTAAAACATTAGTTGAAGCGGGTGTGGATTTCATTGACATTGAAGGTGCTGGAGGAACTAGTTGGGCAGCTGTTGAAACATACAGGGCAGATGACAGATATCTTGGAGAGATATTCTGGGACTGGGGAATCCCTACTGCAATTTCCACAGTGGAAGTTACAAATGCAGTTGATGTTCCGGTTATTTCATCAGGAGGTATACGCACAGGTCTTGAAGCTGCAAAGGCTATTGCTCTTGGAGCTGATGCTGTTGGTATGGCATTGCCATTTTTAAAGAATTCTGCTTCTCAGGAAGCTTTAAACACATTTATTAATAGATTTAATGACTCACTAAGAATTGCTATGTTTTTAGTTGGAGCAAATAATATTGAAGAATTGAAACAATCTAATTTGGTCATTCGTGGAAAAACAAGGGAATGGCTAAATGAAAGAGGTATTAACACAAAGATTTATTCAAGGAGATGAAACATGAGCGTAGAAGTAATCGCTATAGGGGGATATCAGGAAGTCGGGAAAAACATGACTGCTGTCCGCATAGGTGATGATGTTGTTATTTTTGATATGGGAATTCACCTAGACAGGATAAGCATGCACGAGGACACTGATATCGACAGAATGCACAGTTTAGATTTGATTGAAAGGGGAGTTATTCCGGACGATACATTGATGAAGGATGTTGACGGTAAAGTAAAGGGAATAGTATTCTCCCACGGTCATTTGGACCACATAGGTGCAGTCGCTAAACTTGCACACAGATATGATGCACCATTAATCGGAACACCATATACTGCTGCTTTGATAGAAAAACAGATTAAAGGGGAACGTAAATTCAAGGTATCAAATCCAATCAAGGTCCTGAACCCTGGAAGCAAAGTAAAGCTTTCAAAGGACATCACATTGGAATTTGTACAGTCAACACACAGTATTCCTCAAGCGGTATTTCCGGTATTGCATACTCCTGAGGGAGTCATTGTATATGCACTTGATTTTAAATTTGATAACCATCAGAAGGTATCTCCACCACCTGATTACAAGAGATTAAAAGAATTGGGTAAAAAAGGAGTCCTTGCATTAATAGTTGAAACAACAAATGCCAAAAACTTTGATGAGGTAAAAACCCATTCAGAAAGAATTGCAAAAAACATATTGGAAGATGTGATGAGGGGACCATTGTATGAAAAGACCGGTATGATTGTCACAACATTTTCATCTCACGTTGAACGTGTACAGGCAATTGCCGATATTGCCAAAAAGAGTCACAGGGAAATATTTTTCCTGGGTCGTTCAATGGAGAGGTTCTGCGGTATTGCACAGAAATTGGGAATCCTCAAATTGCCTGAAAATGCCAGCATTTACGGATCTCCAAAGGCAGTCAATAAGGCTTTGATGAAAGCTGATGAAGACCGTGCAAACTACTTGCTTGTAACTACAGGTCACCAGGGAGAACCTGACGCATTGCTTCCAAGAATTGCCAATGGAAGAACTCCTTTCAACATCAAAAAAGGAGACAATGTTATTATTTCAGCACCAATTATTCCAAACCCGACCAATGCAGCCAACAGGCACATTATGGAAAGGAGATTGAAGGTAAAAGGTGCAAGAATTTATCCTAATGCTCACGTTTCCGGGCACGCTGGAAGAGAAGACCACAGGGAATTCTTGCGTATGTTAAAACCACAGCATATCATACCTGCGCACGGAGACTTATCAATGCTTGCGGCTTATGCTGAGCTTGCTGAAGAGGAAGGTTACAGAATCGGATACGATATCCATATTCTGAGAAATGCTCAAGCACAAGTTTTTAGAAGTTAAAGAGGGATTATTTATGAGTGATGTAAAAGAGGTACTTGGAAATTATTCAACAGACATTACAAAAACAATTGAGGAAGAATTAGCCACTATAACTCCAGATAATTTGGCTGAGGCATCAGTTTACCTGACTCGTGCCGGAGGAAAAATGTTAAGGCCTGCTTTAACATTGATTACTGCTGAAGCCGTTGGCGGAAAACGCGAATCTGCTCTTAAAACAGCGGCCGCCATCGAATTGATTCACACATTTTCATTAATTCATGATGACATCATGGACCAGGATGATATGAGAAGGGGAATGCCATCTGTCCACAAGGTATGGGGAGATGATGTTGCAATTCTTGCAGGAGACACATTATTCTCCAAGGCATTTGAAATCATCATCTGTTCTAAGGGAACAAGTTCCGAGCAAAACAACAAGGCTTTGGCAACAGTTGCCGATGCATGCGTTAAAATCTGTGAAGGTCAGGCATTGGACATGGGATTTGAAGAAAGATTCGATGTAACTGAAGATGAATACATGGAAATGATTTTCAAAAAGACCGGTGCACTGATTGCAGCTGCCACTAAAGCTGGAGCCATCATGGGCGGAGCAGACAGTGAAGTGACTGATGCGTTATATGAATATGGTCGCTTGATTGGACTTGCTTTCCAGATTCAGGATGATTATCTTGACCTTGCTTCCGATGAGGAAACATTAGGAAAACCGATCGGATCCGATATCGGCAAAGGCAAGATGACCATTATCGCTATCAATGGTCTGGCCAGTGCTGATGATGACAGGTTACTTGAAATCTTAAAAGCCGACAATAATTCTCAAGATGAGATAGATGAAGCGATTGAAATTTTAACAAATTGTGGGGCCATTGAATATGCTCGCAATTTGGCACAAGAATCTGTGATGAAAGCAAAAGAAGTACTTGAAATATTGGACGATTCTTCATCTAAACAGGTACTTGTTGACATTGCAGATTTTGTTCTTGAGAGAAGTGCTTAATTCTCTCATTTTTTACTTTTTTTTTTAAAAAATTTTCAGATTACTTTTCTAAGCAATACGCTTGTATTGTTTGAATTTCCTATTGGGAGCAGCATTATCTCTTTGTGGAATCCTCTAAGGATTGTGTCAGTTAATGGGGCATAAAGGATTGCTCTCATACCGCTGTATGTTCTGACTAGAACTGGTGTTTTTTCATCAACAATTTCCCAGACGTTTGCAAATACCCGTTCTTTAGGTTCGGCAAATGCTGCAACCATCAGGATGTCAAAGTCAATGTCCTTGAGCAGTGTTTCGTCCCCGACCAGGATTTCTATGCCGTCATCAAGGCCTAATTTTTTGATAACTTCCCTGGACAGTTCAGCCACTTCCTCTTGTATTTCAATGCCTATGCATTTGCATCCGAATTTTTCCCTAAAGAGTATCAGTGTCAACGGCAGAGGGCCGCTTCCTACAAAAACGAAGGTCTTGTCGTCATGCCAGTGGGCAAGTTTGGATTCATTGGTAAGCAAACCCTGATATCTTTCATAGAAGTGAAATGTGTCAAGGGTTGCCTTTGGGTCATCGGATTTGATTATCTCCATTGCGTTGCTTGTTTCCAGTCTGGCACCGATGTATAAATAGAATTTCCTGATCAGTTTTAGGGCGTTATTCATTTTCTCATCGTCCAGAATATGTTTCGCCGAATCAAAATCTATTGTTTCATCATGTGCAATAACCTCAATTTCATCCAATAATTTGGTTATTTCACCTAAATCAACATCATTTAGGGAAGACATGTCATTTAAAGAGTCGATACCGTAATTTTCTAGTTTATTTGCAATTTCTTCGATTTTTGGCCAATACTTCCAACAGCTCATTTTAATCACTATGATTGTATATTGCATTACTACTAAATAAGCTTTTAATTTTTTTCAAGTAAATATTACTCCGATTGACTGGGAGTAATACTCAAATGTTTTTTGAAAAATATAAAGATTAATAAGGTTGTTTTAGGGTTTAATTCGAAAAATTAGTTAATTTTTTAATGATTCCAGATTTCTCCGGAATCATTTTTCGGTATTAATACAGTTTTTATGCTTGTTTTTTAAGCAGTCGAAATTTCTATATAGCAAAGTAACATGTTTGAATTATCTTATCAAGGAAATGAATTTTCTATGACTTGGAGAAAATACAGTATAGAAATTTCTTTGTTTTTCTGATAATAGCTGGTATTATCACAATTAGGTTTTAATCTCATATTATATACATTTTTGCTTTGATTCAAGAGCAAGTTGACAAGATAGAAGCAATATTTTCGGCTCAAGTAAATATTGGGAAGTGAAATCAATTTTACATACTTAAAACAATTTTCCAATAGGATGACAATATCTTATTAATATATTAAAATCAAATCTATAGTCATGAAAGGAATTATTGGTGCAATTAGTGGAGATGTGATTGGGTCCGTTTATGAGCACAGACCCATCAAGACAAAGGAATTTAATCTGTTTAGCTATTATTCTCAATTTACGGACGATACCGTAATGACACTGGCTATTGCAAAATGGTTATGTGAAGACAAGACTTCCAAGGAGGTATTGATTAAAAATCTTAAATATTTTGGAAAGAGGTATCCGAATGCAGGTTATGGGGGCAGGTTTTATCACTGGCTCAAACAGGAATCTCCAGCACCTTACGGAAGCTGGGCAAACGGGTCTGCTATGCGGGTTTCACCCTGTGCATGGGTAGCAGATTCTCTGGAGGAAGCTCAGGAGTTGGCCAAAACTTCAGCTATCGTTACCCACAACCATGCGGATGGGGTAATAGGTGCGCTAGCAACATCCGATGCAATCTATCTTGCAAGAGTCGGCGCAAGCAAGGATGAAATCAGGGACCATGTTGAATTGAGATATGATTATAATCTGTCCCAATCCCTTGATGAGATTCGACCAAGCTATGAATTTGACATATCCTGTAAGGGAAGTGTCCCGGAGTCCATTATATGCTTTTTGGAAGCCAAAGACTTTGAAGACACCATCAGAAATGCCATTTCTCTTGGAGGTGATGCAGATACGCAGGCGGCAATTGCAGGCAGCATAGCATCTGCATATTGGGATGTGCCTGACGATATCTATGATGAAACAGTAGACTGCCTGGATCATTTCCTTTTGGCCACTTTAATGGATTTTGAAGACAAATTCATGTAGCACAACCTTTAAATACTCGAAAAATATAATTTATTAAAAGGATGTGAATACATGAAAAATAGAATAATATTCAGTTTTATTATTCTTTTAACATTATTTTTATCTGTTTCTGTAATATCGGCAAGTGAAAATGTCACTTGTGATAATTTAACTGCAGTTGATGAGGATTTTGATGAGTTATCCTCGGTGGAGAATACTCCAATCTCTGATGAAGGGAATAAGTCCTCAACAGAGATTTCTGCTAGTGATAAAACATCTTATACTGATTATAAGGATACTTTTACGGTTAAGCTGACTTCCAATGGGAGTGCTTTAGCAGATAAACCGATTACAATAATTTTGGATAATGTAAAGTATAATAAAACAACAGATTCAAAAGGAGAAGCGATTTTCGATTTTAAGCTGGTGACTGGAACATATTGGGTTTCCTATTTCTTTGAGGGGGATGACAATTACACCTCATCCAATGGAACTTTAACAATTACCGTAAAATCAGATATCAAGACTTCCTTAAATCTCATTGATAAAACCAACAATCACTGTGAGGGTGTCAAGTCAGTTTTCCATCTGAGATTGGTTGACGTTTATGGCAATCCTATTTCCGGAAAGACCGTTAAAATCAAGGTGAACGGCAAAACCTACAGTGCAAAAACCAATTCCAATGGTATTGCAAAGTTTTATCTGTCCCTTAAAAAAGGGGAAAACCTTATTTATTATTATTTCTCTGCAACTGGACAATATGTGGCATCATCCGGCACAACCAAAATAGTTGTCAAATCCAAATTGGATAAGGGACACGGCTATTGGGTTAACCAGTGGGATATGAAGAAAGTTAACCTTAAAAAGCTTGCCAAGAAAGGAACAAAACACATATTCCTTCTTCACACAGTCTTTAAGAAGCATGGAAAAAAAGCGGTTTTAAAATGGATTAAAAAGGCGCATAAGTATGGAATGAAAGTTCACATGTGGATTTGCGCATTCTATAATGGAGGATATGTTCTTCCCTGCAATAAAAAAGGCCATTTTAACTATAAACAAATGAATAAGGTAATCAAGAAATCCAAATATTATGCCAAGTTCAAAGAGGTTGACGGAATACACTTCGACTATACCAGATTTCCGGGAAATGCATATAAATATAAAAATGCAGTCAAGGCTGTCAATTACTTTATAGAAAAAGCAAGTTCCTCCATTAGGGATGTGCGGCCGGGAATCATAATATCTTCGGCAGTAATGCCTGAACCGAACGGCATGAAACATTATTACGCTCAGGACATTTCCACAATGTCCAAGCATCTGGATGTAATTGTTCCGATGGTTTACAAAGGAAATTATCATGCGGGCGATAAATGGATTAAAAAGACCACCAAGGCTTTTGTGAAAAAATCCAAGGGCGCCCAGATATGGACCGGTTTGCAAAGCTATAAATCAGATTCAAACATCAAAAAGTTATCATACAAGGCACTCTTTAAGGATGCAAAATATTCCATGAAAGGCGGAGCGACCGGCGTCATGATCTTCAGATGGGGATTGTCAGCTTTGCTTAACTTCAAAAAATTATAGGGTTTTTTAACTCTTTTTCTTTTTTTCTTTTCAAGAATTTTAATGATTGGTGAGACTTTCACTATTGTTGCTACTCCTGTTCCTGCCGGTTTGAACGTAACTTTTGTTCCTGATAATTCTGATGTTGTAAGTGTTGATGATAATGGTAAAGTAACTGCTAAATGTGAAGGTACTGCCACCATTACTGTTAAAGTTGGAGGTGATGGTGTTTACGCTGAAAATTCAACTGCTGTTGCTGTTAGTGTAATTGAACTACCTCGACTTTGTAGAAGTCGAGGTAGTTTAATCAATCGCACCGGTTTCATCAGCAATACTGCAAGAAAGAACGGCGGAGCAATAAATGTGAATGCTGATGTGGAAAACACCAAAATCGCCAATTCAGAATTTAGGGATAATGTTGCAACTTCCGCAACAAACAACATTGCTATAAATGGAGATGGGGCATTCATATTGGAAAATGTTAATCCTGAAAATCTTGGTCCGTTCTATGTTGCATATTTAACCCTGAACATTACAGATTCTGCCGTATATGGTGAAACTGTAGAAATTATCGCAATTGTTGAAAAAGATAATCACAATCCATTAAATGGAGGCGTTGTATCAATTAGTGTCAATGGTAAAAATCAAACTGCCGATGTTAAAAATGGAACTGCAAATTTCACAATTTCTAACTTAAATGCAGGTTCATACAGTTGTGTTGCCAGTTATGATAATGGAGTAAACTACACTAATCCTACACAAAGTGCTGATTTTGTTGTTTTAAAGCAAAATGCAACAATTGAAGCCAAGAATGCGGCATATGTCATTAACTATGATGGAAAATATGGTGTTGTACTTAAAGATACAAATGGCAAGCTCATCCCCGGTAAAATGGTAACATTCACATTAAATGGCAAAAACATTGGATCTGCAGCTACTGATGTTAACGGTATTGCAACAATCACTTTAACTGCTAAAATCCTAAAAACAGCAAAAGCAGGCAATAAGAATCTTTTGATCGAATTTGGCGATTTAAATTATGTGACTGTTTCAAGAACAGTTAAAATAACAATCAACAAGGAAAAGACAAAGCTTGCTGCTAAAAATATAAAGTTCAAAAAGGCTAAAAAAGTCAAAAAATACACTGTCACATTGAAAGCCAATGGAAAGGCAATCAAAAGTGTCAAAATCACCTTAAAGATTAAGGGTAAAACCTATAATGCAAAAACCAACAAGAAAGGTAAGGCGGTCTTTAAAATCAAAAACCTGAAAAAAAGGGGAACATACAAGGCAACAGTCAAGTTTGCAGGAAACAATTACTACAACAAAGTCACCAAGAAAGTTAAAATCACAGTCAAGTAACCGGGCTTCGGCCAGTTACTTGTTTTTTCTTTTTTTTAGTGAATAATCCGCTAATACTAAATTAGTCATTATCGTTTTTGCTTTTTTCTGATTTTCACATCATTTACAAACATTTCATCCTAGTTTTTGCAACATCGGGTATTTGTTCTAGATAGGCTCTAAAAATTATTAACGGGACATAAAAATGTAAAATAAGAAAGATCAACAGTAATTAGAACAGTTCATTTTTTCACTTAAAAAAAGAAGGGTGATAGAGTGGAAAATCTCTATCTTCGAATTTTGATTTTTTTGGTTACGGCATCTTTTCCGAATGAAACCTTGACTTTGTATCTCTTGCCCGCCTTAAGTTTTTTGACAATGCTCTTTTTGAGTTTGAAAACTGCAACACCTTTCCTGTTGGTTTTAGCCTTGATGTTTTTGCCGTTGATTTTCAAGGTTAATTTCTTGGATTTGAGATACTTGTTTTTAACAGTCATTAATTTAACCTTGATTTTGACCTTTTTGGAGGATTTCTTGATCTTTTTGGTTTTGACTACAATGATATTTGAAATCTTTATCTTTTTAGATATGGAAACGTCATTGTATTTTGCTGTAATAGTATATGTGTTAGGTTTTATGGCAGGTATCTTAAAGAGCACATCTCCATTACTGTTTGTCAGCTGTTTGTATGTTTTTCCGTTGAAATTGATTGTCACATATTGGCCAGAAACAGCCTTGCCGTCAACAGCCACATGTATCCTATACGGGCCGTTGTCGGAATACCTGATTACAACATCATTAGCCGTTACATTAGGCTCAGGAACATTAATAGTAATGTTTTTGATTACTGAATTATATCTGCCATCGCCAGGATAGGTTACTTTCGCATCGTGTTTTCCATAACTGAGGGCAGGCAGGGTAATGTTTGCTGTTCCGTTATTGACATCAATATGGTACTCATAACCATTTACACTGACCAGCACATAACCTGTAGCGTCTTCAGGCAATTTTATTGTAATTGCTGGTGTTTTGCCACCAATAGGGAGAGTTTCATTTACTTTTAACTCATCTTCAGGAATATCTGTCTTAGGAATGTTTAATGTAAACGGTTTGGTAAATGGCGCGTACTTGTCATCGCCTGTGTATTCAACAACAACAGTATGGTTGCCGCTTGACAATCCAGGTATTCCTACATTGGCAGATCCGTTGACCAGCTGTGCAACATATTCCTCACCGCCAACATAAACAGTCACATTGCCTGTGGCATCAGGGATGTCAACTTTAACAGTTACATTGTCCCCAACAGGAATGTCGCTTGGAATGGTAACGTTTACATCAGCACTCTCATGGCCTGCCACTGAAAATGAAACCATGGTTGTGTTTTCATTAAACTCATCATCACCCAGGTATGCAACAGATACTGTGTAATTTCCAACAGGAAGAATGGTGTTTAATACGGCTTTTCCGCCATTAACTTCTGCAAACAATTCATTGCCATTAATGTCAAATTTAATGAATCCGGTAGCATTCTCATTAACGGCAACAGTAATTGTCACGTTGTTGCTGTCCACAACCACATTGGGAACAAGGATGGTGTTCTGTTTAACGTGGTCTTTCACTGTGAATGCTTTGGATGTTCTGTTTGCATTGAATTTGGAATCGCCAAGATAGGTTGCATCAACATTGTAATCACCGGTAGGTAAAACAATATCATAAACGGCCTTGCCCTCATTAACAGCAACATAAACGGTCTTGCCGCTAATATTGAACTCTACAAGGCCATTTGCGTAACTGTCGACTTCAGCAGTAATGACCACATCATTATCGTCAACACTGACATTAACATCAATTGGAGTATCCAGTTTGGACACAGTCACTGTCACAAAGGCATCTTTAGCGGCAGTATAATTGTCATTGCCGGCGAAACTAATGGTGATGGTAGCCTTGCCGCCACCAATGGCTTCAACATTGCCTTCATCATCAACAGTCACAACAGTTGTATCACTTGAAGTGAAAGTTAAATTGCCTGCATCAGCAGGAGTTAAATTTGCCAAAATATGATATTTGTCATTTGCTTTCAAATCAAGAGTTTCATTAGCAAGAATAATTTCGGTAGGTATTTTCACGCTAACAGTAACATTGACAACATCATATTTATAGACACGGTTATCTCCAACACTAACGAAAATGGTGGCTGTACCATTGCCAAGTGCAGTAATGTGGCCATAATCATCAACAGAGACAATATTTGTATCATCAGTTGCATAATCAATCACTAAACCTTTAGGATCAGTGTTTGCAATAATATATGTTTCATCACCAATAGTTAATAGGTATTCTGTTTGTATGACTCTAACGCTGGCGTCTAGTGTAGTTACAGTAACAGTAATGTTCTTACTTTCGGAGGCCATATAGTTATCGTTGCCTGCGAAACTAACTGTGATTGTAGCTTTGCCTGCTTCAACAGCAATAATTTTGCCATTCTCTATTTTAACAATATCATCATTGCTTGAAGTATAATTTAATGCGCCCGCATCAGCAGGAGTTAAAGCAGCAAAGTCAATGAAGATATCCTTTGCTTTCAAATCAAGAGTTTCATTAGTTAGAATAATTTCTGTGGCTAATTTATTTACAGTAATTGTAGCGATTTTAGTTACGGGATTATGGTCCTCATCGGGGTGTGCTGTCACTGTTAATGTGTAATTTCCAGCATCTAACCCTGAAATAGGAATTGTGAACTTATTAATGACTGGAACATTATTGCCATTGATATCTGCAGTAATTTCAATTGCACCTTCAGTTGTTATAGTGAGGTTTATTGAATCGCCATAATTCAAAGTAATATTGTCCAGATTTATTGTTGAATCAGCTTTAGTGATGTTAACGGTTGCATTGTTGACAGTGGTATTGTCTAATCCGGTAAATGATGCATTGATATTGTATTCAGTGTAATTATCAAAAGTATATACTGCCCACCAAGTGCCGTTGGAAGCATAAGTTGCATTGATTTCAATGCCTCCTGACAATATAAATACTAATCTGCCTTCTACAATCTCATTTGGAATGTTTGATTCAGCAGTGATGTTAACAGTCTTGTTATGGGTTGTCTGGGAGGTAACATTTACATGGAATTGCATGTTTTTAAATATTTCTTCAGCTTCTGTGTAATAGGAATCCTCATCGTGGCGAACAATAATCAGATAATCCTCAACATCTTTTATAACAATCTTACCCTCTTCATCTGTGATGATGACCATATTTAAAAGATTGCCATTTGCAATAGCTTTAACGGTTATGTTTTGACCGGCTTGCCTAGTGGATTTGACTGGAGCGGCAATGTCTGTATTTGTAATGCCCCTTGCACCCCAGTAAGTCACATTGCTAAAACTAACGTCACAATCATTATTGGAATAAATTGCATTTATAAGATTGTTCCGACCAATGAATATGATTTCAGCATTGTTCCCAGTCAGATTTAAAATAAATGGGTCATCATCTACATTTGCCCTATTGTTTAAGAA
This sequence comes from Methanobrevibacter sp. UBA212, assembly GCF_905233225.1. Lineage (NCBI taxonomy): Archaea > Methanobacteriati > Methanobacteriota > Methanobacteria > Methanobacteriales > Methanobacteriaceae > Methanobrevibacter > Methanobrevibacter sp. UBA212. The sequence continues at coordinate 1,361 of NZ_CAJODJ010000027.1, read as the reverse complement.
ATATGAATTGGAAACAATGCTCTTGACAGATTCATCGTTATAGAAGTAAATTGCAGAGCCGGTATTTGCATCATTGCCGGTGAATTTACAATTTGCTACAGTACCATTACTGCTAAAGAAAACTGCACCGCCATATAGAGCAGAGTTATCAGTGAAATTACAATTTTCTATAGCATTAGTGCTTGAAAATTTAATTGCACCACCTACATCAGCAGTATTGCCTGTGAAATTACAATTTCCTATGCTGCCAGTTGTTATAAAGTAAAGAGCACCGCCCTGGCCAGCAGAGTTATTGACAAAATTACAATTTGTCACATCACCATTACTGCTAAAGAAAACTGCACCACCATTAATTGCAGTATTGCCAGTAAAATTACAATTTGCTATAGGGCCATTAGTTAAGAAGTAAAGTGCACCTCCACTGGAGGTTGCATTGTTATTGACAAAAGTACAATCGTTTACTTCACCATCGGTTCTAAAGTAAGCTGCACCTCCATTATTGGTTGCTTTGTTATTGGTAAATATGCAGTTTGTCACGTTACCGTTATATTCAAAGTAAAGGGCGCCGCCCTGTTGTTTTGCTGTGTTATTGGTGAAATTACAATTTGTCACGGTATATGTTTTGAAATGGTTGCCGTTGTAAAATCTAATGGCGCCNTGTTATTGCTAAAAGTACAGTCGGTTACTTTTCCTTCTCCCATAAATTGAATTGCGCCTCCATTGTATGCGGTGTTATTGATAAATTTACAGTTTGTGAATTCGGCATTATTATCGATATAAAGTGCTCCGCCTGGGCCGTCGGCTTTATTATTAATGAAAGTACAGTTTGAAATTTCTCCGATTGTGGCATCGATGCAAACTGCAGCGCCTGAATGTCCAGCGGTATTGTTAACAAAATTACAATTGGTTAAATGACTTTTATACTCAAAATTAACTGCGCCACCAATATCTGCAATGTTGCCTGTGAAATTACAATTTGTCACATAGCTCTCAGCACCAGATTTGAAATAAATAGCACCGCCCGCAGATCTAGGAGTGCCCTCAAGTAAAGCAGTGTTTTTAATAAAATTACAATTTTCAACTTTGCCTGAAGTTTCAAAGTAAACTGCTCCACCATAACCAGTTGAGTTTAGACTGTTATAAGTGAAGTTACATCCTGTTATTTCAGTATTTCCCTGGTAGATGAAAATTGCACCTCCATTTTTGGCTGCTTTGTTATTGGTAAATGTGCAGTTTGTCACGTTACCGTTATATTCAAATTGAAGGGCGCCGCCCTGTTGTTTTGCTGTGTTATTGGTGAAATTACAATTTGTCACGGTATATGTTTTGAAATGGTTGCCGTTGTAAAATCTAATGGCGCC
>NZ_CAJODJ010000026.1:0-28056 GCF_905233225.1 Methanobrevibacter sp. UBA212 | reverse complement strand
ATAATTGATAAGAATTGCCCTGAATCTAAGGATGAAAAGATTAGGATAAATAGGAGTTTTTACAATGATTGTTTGCGTGAATTAAAGCATGAAAATCCATTTCTATATGAAATTGACTCTACTGCTTTACAAGAGGCTACACAACGCCTACAAAGAGCATATAAACGATATGATAAAAGATTGTCCGGTGAACCAAGGATTAAAACATTAAAAAATCCAGTACAATCATTTACCATTAAAAACATCAAAAACAGCATTAGACTCAAAGGCAATTACATAAGATTAAATAAATATGGTTTCATCAAATTGCGTGGTCTGCGACCAGTACTGGGCAGAATACAAACCGTAACCATCTTATATGACAAGGGAAGATGGTTTGCGATATTGACTTATAGAATTGAAATCTGTATAGATCCGCTTCCATTAACTGGTAAAGCAGTGGGAATTGACGTTGGGTTAAAAAATTATATCACATTATCAACGGGAAAGGTGATAGCCAAACCAGACACCCGTGATTTAGATGATAAAATAAAAAAACAACGCATAATAGTATCACGCAGATTCCAAGTCTCACCATATGGAAGCAACTACCTAAAAGCCGTAGAAAAACTGCAACGACTCGAACACAAAAGAAACAATATAATAAATGATTTTCACCACAAAATAAGCAAAAAAATAGTCACAGAATACGACATAATCGTAATGGAGACATTAAACATTAAAGGAATGCTAAAAAATCATCATGTCAGCAGTGGAATTCATGATGCCGCATGGTATAAACTAAAACAAAAAATCAAATACAAAGCAGAATTATACGGTAAAACATTCATTGAAATAGACCAATGGTTCGCTTCCACAAAAACCTGCCACAAATGCGGCCATAAAAACAACAACATAACCCTAAAAGACAGACAATGGAATTGTCCAAAATGCGGCACACATCATGAAAGAGATCACAACGCAGCAATTAACATCTTAAACGAAGGGTTAAAAACACTAAAAAAAATAAACCTAGGGGACCTGGGGGATAGCTTAGAATATTTTCCATTCATATAGAATGGATTACCTAAGAATCTCTGACCTCTACAGGTCGGAGAGGTTCAACTCCGATATATTTTCAACTAATTAAACGTCTATTACTAATTATATTTAATGATTAACTTCATACACTAATATTAAAAATACTTGAATTGTTCACATGATTTCTACATTAATTTTGACTGTACTGAAGCGCAGGGAAATTCATGCATATACTCAATTATGTCCTCCTGTCTGTAGAGCATCCCATGCTTCCTGCATCTGTTCTCTATGATTTTCTTCAGCTTTCGGTTGTTTGCGCTGTAGATGAAATTGCGCTCCCCGAACTCCTCAACATATCGCTGCCTTAGGCCAGGAAAATGTTCATCAAGCTTTCCATAGAAATATTCCTGATTGCCCTTCCTCAATGAAAACCCCATATCAAGATTCAGCACGCCCTTGACGTTTGCATCAATGCAGCAATCCAAAATGGATTTGATATTGTCCTCAGTATCATTAATATACGGCATTATTGGAGACAGCCAGACAACAGATGGGATGCCATTTTCATCCAGCCTTTTAAGCACCTCCACCCGTCTTGAGGTCGGACATACATTCGGCTCTATAATTTTGCTCAAATCATCGTCGGCAGTCGTTAATGTGATTTGAACGACAACTTTGCTTTTTTCATTGATCCTTTTAAGCAAATCCATGTCCCTTAAAATCAGGTCAGATTTTGTAAGGCAGGAAAAACCGTACCCGTACCTGTAAATCACTTCAAGGCATTTGTGGACATGCTGCAGTCTCTTTTCAATCGGAACGTAAGGGTCAGTCATCGCCCCTGTCACAACCATGAAAGGTTTGCGCCTGATGAGTTCCCTTTTAAGCAGTTCGACGGCATTTTCCTTGACTTCAATGTCTTCAAATTCATGGCGGAACCTGTAGACATCGCTTCTTGAGTCGCAATAGATGCATCCGTGAGTGCATCCCCTATATATGTTGATGCCATAATCTGATGTGAAGATGCCCTTTGCTTTTACATAGTGCATGATGTTAGGTTTAGGTTTAATATATAATAATATTAATGCTCATGCAAAGTATTTTTGACAATTGACGGTTATTACTTTCATATTTTTCGTTTGAAGTGAATGTTACATCAAAATTTTCAAAATACATTATGGCGTTAATGATGTATTGTAGAGAATATGCTAATTTTTCACCATATTGTGGATAATATTTAAATATGTATAATTAGAAAAATATCTTTAAGTTAATATTAACTTTCAATAGATTTTTTTAATTTTTAGGGGAGAACGGTGTTTTAATGATTGATGTTGTCAAGGAAAATTGCAGTGAATTCACCTCAACGCTGGTTAATTCAAAGAAATATCTGATTGTCTATTTGATATTCATCACCGCTACATGCCTGTCCACCGTTTCAGCTAAGAATTTCGCAGATCCCCGCTTTGAAATAGCTGCATTTGCTCTTGTTGCAATACTTGGAGTCTTCTGTATTACATATTATTTCATGCACGATTCCAAGGAGGAATTGTATAAGGTTGCATTCGTCATCATACTTTGTTTTGGGATAATCACTGCATTTGTTGTTCCTATTGTAGATGTCAGTGATGAATTGGAGCATCTTACAAGGGCGGAAATTACCTCTCAGGGAGTGATCTTTCCCCATTGGGAGGGCGGCGAGCACAATCTCACTCAACTGTACAACCGTACCGAAGGAAAATACAGCAACGAGCTCAATACTGATGTAGGTTTTGAAACGATACAGAGCCACATGTTCTTTTTAAACAATCGTGAAAAGACGGTATTCATGACGGACGGCGATACGAATGTAATCAACAAGACACCTATGCTTGACGGTTCTTCCTTTGAGCAGAATCCTTTTTATGGTTATATTCCACAGGGAATAGGCGTTTTTATAGCCAAGCTGTTTGACATGAATGTCATCTGGATGCTGTGGCTTCCAAGAATATTCAATCTGTTTACATATGCCCTATTGATTTCACTGGCCGTAAAGAAGGCACCTGTGCTTAAGGTTCCCCTTTTGGCTGTAGCATGCATACCTATTTCGATTTATCAGGCGGCTTCAGTCAGCATAGATTCTATGATAATCGGTTTGGCATTGCTTACTCTTGCATATTTCATATATCTGTATAAATCCGAACCCGGTTCGCTTGATACCAAGGAAGTTGCAATATTCTGCGGATTGTCATTGCTGTTGGGTCTTTGCAAGCTCCCATATCTTGCATTCGTTTTCTTCATATTGCTGGTTCCCCGCAAGAACTTCAAAAATGAGAAAATCATAAGATATATGCTTCTGGGCATTTTTATTGTTTCGTGCATAGGAGTATTGTGGAGTTCATATTCAGAACCGGCCCTGATGCATTCATGGAGATCAAAGCTTAATTACATGAATCCTTCACTGCAGTTACAGTTTCTGATGGACCATCCGTTTAACATTCTGAGATTCATTAGGATGATTTTCACATATACTTTAGGAATCACCCTGAACGGTTTTTTCAATTTCTTCGGAGCATACAGCGCCAATCATTATGCAGATCACTATACGTTCATTACAGTCCTGATTTGGATATTCCTTTCACTTACTTTGCTCTTTTATCCGAGCGATTCCAAGTTTAGTATGAAATCAAAGATAGGAACCTTAGTTATACTGCTGATGATATATATGGGGACATGCTTCATCCAGCTTTTGACATGGGCGGATGTCGGAGGAACGAATATTGGTGTCAGCACAAGGTATTTCATACCGTTATTTGCTCTGCTTCCAATTATCGTACCGTTTAGAATAAAAAGATTCGACAAGTACCAGGGCACTTTTGACAAGTACGCCATGATTTGCATAATAGGTTTCATGGCCACATTGATTCTGGCCTTTGCCACAAAATATTACTGAATGATGTCCTTTATCACTTCACCTGCAATTATAAGTCCCGCAACGGAAGGCACAAATGAAACGCTGCCTTTCACCTTGAATTTTCTTCCCTGATTTATTTCACAGTCATTGGTGTTTATCGCGTGTTCCTTTGAATAGACCACTTTCAGCTTTTCTATGTTTCTCTTTCTCAAATCTTTTTTCATTATTTTGGCAAGTGGACATACTGAGGTCTCATAGATATCGGCCACTTCAAACATGGTGGCATCCAGCTTGTTTCCGGTTCCCATTGAAGAGATGACAGGGACATTCAGGGCATCGCATTTGCAGATGACTGCAATCTTTGCCATTATGGTGTCCACGCAGTCAACGGCATATGACAAGTCCTCTGTTATTATGTCTGTTGTCGAATCTGCCATATAGAATTCCTTGTATGTCTCAACGTTTGCATCCGGATTGATTTCAAGAATCCTTTCCTTCATCAAATCCACCTTATATCTGCCGATTGTATTCACCGTTGCAATCAGCTGCCTGTTGATGTTGCTCTCGTCAATCCTGTCGAAGTCAACAAGAATGAAATTGCCCACACCGCTTCTTGCAAGCCCTTCACAGACAAAGGAACCAACGCCTCCAAGGCCAAAAACGGCAACCTTTGCTTCCTTCAACTTTTCCATTCCCTCATTTCCAACCAACATCTCTGTTCTTGAAAACTTACTTTCCATTTGCCTCACCAAAAAATATAATTTAATCCAACTTGTTATATAATAATTGAAGTCGAGACATTAAAAACTTAATGATGAGTGTGATTTTATGATAATCGATACCCATTGTCATGTATATGATGGAGAAATGGAAAATGCAGAGGAAATCATTAGGCAGGCCCTGGATAATGATATTCATCTGATATTGAACGGCACTGATTTTAAAAGCAATATTGAAGTTCTTAAAATGGCAGAAAAATATGATAATGTCCATGCGGCTCTTGGATACTTTTATACACTGGTGGATGATATTACTGAGGAGGATATATCCCTATTGGACAGGCAGCTTGAAAATGAAAATGTCATTGCCGTAGGCGAAATAGGCCTTGACTATTACCATACAAAGGACAATAGGGACAGCCAGATTGAGCTATTTGAAAGCATGCTTAATTTGGCCGAAAAGCATCACCTGCCTGTGATTGTGCATTCAAGAAAGGCCATGCAGGACACCTTTGACGTGCTGAAAGGCCATGATGTGGTGGGTTCGCTTCACTGCTATCAGGGTTCGGCCGAAATGGCAAGGCAGTTCACGGATTTGGGTTTCTATATTGGAATTGGAGGGCCAGTCACCAATGAAAACAACAAGAAAACTAGAAAAGTAATAAATGAAATTGATGTCAGCCACATGCTTGTAGAGACCGATTCCCCTTATCTGCCTCCTCAGCAGAAGAAAGGAGAAATCAACACTCCGCTCAACATCGGATATGTCATAGGAAAAATAGCCGAAGAACTGGACATGAATGAAGATGAAGTCATTGAAATAACTACAAAAAATGCAAGAACTTTATTTAAAATTTAAATTTCAGGATAGAAATCAATATCATAACCTAATTTTGTCATTATACTCAGTTCATCCCTTGCGTCGATGACTGCATTATGGGTTTCGCTGTAGTCCTCCACCCCCAGCATCCGAAGCATCGGCTCAACGCCATATCCCCTTTTCAGACGCCCCGTCTTGCAGCATGGCATATGGTCTGGAATGCATGGATTGTGCTGCCTGTAGGCGGCGACCTTCATGATGTCATGCCAGCGGAAGTCGGAAAGTTCGGGCAAATGATTCTTGTCAAAGGAAGCGTTGTATGCAAACAGATCATCAACACCATTCGAATTCAAAAGAAGCTTCAAATCGTCTATCACTTCAACCCTGTGGCCTGTAATTATCTCATGAGTGGTATTTCTCATGCTTTTTGAATACATTCCACCCACTTTTTCTTCAATTGGCAGAATGTAGTAACGGGAATCAGTTTTCTTGAAATTCCTGCATCTTGCAATCAGAACGCCGATTGACATTACCTCATTGTTCCAGTTGGTTTCGGTGTCTATTACTGCAAATCTTCTTGACATAGAGTTCACTTCCATTATTAGCATCATTGAAATTGTATTTTAGAAATCCTGAGGTTCGATGTGTTTGAATTCCAATTCAAAATTCGGGTCGAATTCCAATAGTTTTTCAGATATAAAATCCTTGAACCGTTTCAGGTTTTGTGAAGAGTCAGAAACAATATATATGATTTCGGGATTGACCTTGACTTTGGATAAATCTCCACTAAGGGGTCTGAATTTAGGTTTGAACCCTTTGCAGTATCCCAGATCTGTTTTCATGGTTTTCATTTCATCAATCAGGTTATATGTTCCAGGCTTTATGATATTAATCTTGTCGAATTTGACAAGGATGTATCCGCCGTAATCAACGGTGACAATAAGGTCTTTTGTCTCATCATCCATAATCATATAGTCAATGTCAAGTTCATCCAAATTCCCAATCAGTTCACTTAATTTCACATCAAACGAATCGTCATCTTCAGCTTTCAACTGGAAGAATGTGACGTCCTGAAAAACTTCATCTGCATTGATTGGATGCTTGTCGAAATATCTATGGGATGAAGACTGCATGGTTATATCTGCATATTTGGATATAACATCATTTACTTCTTTAATTTTTCTCTCATCCATTATTCCAATGGTATAGTTGTTCTTTACAGGCATAAATTAAATTATATTTTTATATAATATAAACTTTATTTTATTGTTATTTAATTATTTTTAAATCCCTGGTTGTCATGTTGGCTTGATGGGTGTCATGCTCGGACACTTTACAACGAAAAGTGCATATCCTGCAATGTTTTTTCAAAGTTTTGGAATGAATTCAACACAACACTGTCACTGATTAATATCGGCATTTCTTTTTCGGAAATATCTGCCAATTATATTAAAGAACACTTCAATAATTATCATCATACTGGTTGAAATATGCTTTTAACAAATCATTTCATTAATATGGTGGATGCATATTGATAAAAATTAGTTTGTGGTTAAAGACATATGCACTCGGATGTGTCTTTCATTCAATTCTCCAATCCTTCAAATCCCTGATTGTCATGTCGACGCTGAGTGGAGTCAGGCTTGGACATTTTTCAACTAACAATGCATATCCATCACTGCCTTTTGGATATTCTTTAACCAAATCTGAGGTAATCATTATCAAATCATCGTTTTCCTGGTTTTCATCCAATGGGTAGTTGAACAGTTCCTCTTTTTCAGTATCACTATTGTCTATTACTTTCTTTTCAAGCATCCTGTCTGCTAAATCTGTAATCATGACATCTTCCGAATCATAATTTGAAGGAACATTCAGGTTAAACAAATCAACATCTTCTGGAAATCCGTCATCCATTATCTTTAAGACTAGGTCATGCAAAACCTTCTTTGCCAGAGAAAAGTCATAATCCACATACCATTCGCTGTTTTCATCCTGTTTGAAGGAAGTTTTAGGATCCATAAAAAGGGAAACGGCTATTGCAGGAATTCCCAGACTAACCGCCTCAAGGGCTGCACACACTGTGCCTGATGATGTAATGTCGCAGCTTATATTTACTCCCTGATTGATTCCGGATATTACCAAATCAGGATTTTCATCCATCACATAGTCTGCACCGACAATAACTGCATCGGCAGGACTTCCGGAAACGCTATAGGCGGGGCTTCCGTCTTCAAGTTTGCATGAATCCAATTTCAAATGTTTAAACAATGTTATTCGACGACCTATGCTGCTGTTGTTTTTGTCGGGAGCTACGACGGTGACATTGGCCAAATCTTCAACGGCCTGTTTTGCGGCCAATATTCCCGGTGCGGAAACTCCATCATCATTGGATATTAAGATGTTCATTTTTATCAAACCATTAAATTGTGTTGTAGTTAGTTTTATATTTGATTTTCCAATTAAAAAAATATTTCTAATGAGATATCCAAACATTATTCATCGCCTTTGATATCATAACCGCTTTTGAAACAGTTTATTTCTGGCCGGATTTTTTAAATGATTTGAAGGAAGTTAGAATGGTCCTGAAAGATGATGGAGTTATCTTAATTGCAAATGAGGCAATTTCAAAGGAAAATGATGCATATGATTTACAATTGATTTGAAAAAAAATTTAACTTTATTGTGCAAGAATTATCCGGCTTCTTTAAGCCGGAGAGGTTCAAGATACATTGTCTTAAGCGAAGCGAAACCTCAGGAAAGGGGAGCTGGCCAGGCCATCGTAAATATGCTTTCAAGTGCAGGTCAGCTGATAGGAGGGGCACTTATCGGAGGTGTCATTGCATCATTTTCAGGAATATTGGGATATGGGGTAAGTCTGATTTTGGCCGCAATAGTTGGATTCATAGCGTTCCTGTTCACCTTCAAGCTGAAGGGCCGTGACGAGCAGTTTGAAACGATGAAATCAAATCAGTAAAATGTAACTTATTTAAGTCATAAAAACATAAATACTACTTATGTCTGTTAAACAAAATTTTATTTTGGGAGTAATTAATAGTAGCAAGGTATCAGAGGTGAATGATATCATTTCCCGATATGCTGTTGATGCCAAGGATACCCCTTCCTATATGTATTTTGGCAAACAGCCAATAGATTCCAACCAAATTTCAAATGATGTTCTATTCTTTCAGATAGTAGCAGAAAACGACAGAATATTAAATAAGCAAGTAGAAAATTTGATTGATGAATTAGATGAACTGCATATTGATTACGTCTTAAGGGATAATGATACTGGGGAATTCCTTGTAACCGTCAAGTATGGTGCTCAGGTCGCCATCAAATTCGACAATGTTAAATTCCTAAAAAAGGGCACCTTCAAAAAGATCGATGATTTGAAATTCATAAATACCGATTTCGGTTATTGCAAAGGTTTCAAACCTAATTTCAGACCTCTTGAAGGAAAATCAACAGATGAAATAGAACTTTTGCCTGAAATTATCTATATAACCTCTGATTCTGAAGAAAACCTGTTGAAATTGAGAGATTATATTTCTCAAAAAGCTTTAGAAATAGACCCGGATATGGAAACTGAATTTACCTGGTTTTTCAAATAGTTTTCATATTCCAAATGCAAGATGCAATCAGTATTCTCTTGGAAGGGGCAGATACGGATATTCAGTTATTCTGTAAAAATCCCTATTTCCAATGTTTGCATGTCCCCAGGGAGAATTTGACTTTGCGTCCACATCCACCAATACATTATCAATCATTGCAAAGAAATGCCTTTTTCCAAACATCATTGTTCCGACATGAACATATCCTAATTTATGATTCCTGTTCAAGCCCACAGCAACACACATCTGCAAAAAGAGATCTGTTTGACTGCAGCAGTTTCCACATTTCCTGAATAATGTCATCTCGGCTGTTTGATAAAATCCCTCTGCAGTTTCATGTTCAATGCTTTTTCCAACCCATTTTGCCAGTATTTTAGCTGCCTTAAGACCTTTTGATTTGCCGACTATTAATTTTGCAAGTTGCTTAACGGTTGGAGATATCTCACCGCTTGTAAGAATGCCCATGTATCTGTCAAAATATATTGTATTGTTTTGGGTGGAATTCACGGGTTCAAATTTACAGTTTATAAATGTAATGTTTGAAAAATGAGTGTTGTTTGAAATAATGGACGGTCTGTCTAAAAAATAAATATTTTCAAAAATAATATCGGAGTTGTCTTCACTTACAACAATGGAAGCATTATTGTTTTTTAATGAATGTCCGTTTCCATGGATTGTAATGGATTTTGAAATGGATAAATCGCCATCACCATCAATGTATTCATAATCATTAGTTAAATTAGCATTGTCATCAGCATCATTTATCATACTGTTCAATTTGGTAAAATTGCCTGTTTGATTAACATCGCTTGCCATGACACAGGTCATTGACAAAAATAATGATAATGACAATAAAACAATAATTAGCTTAAAATTGATAAAAATTCCTCCAAGTATATATTATTGCTATGATGATATAAAAATGTTTTAGATTTGGGAAATCTCATCCTTTCAATATTCTTTCAACATCTTCCTTATGTTCAAACAGAACGCATCCCCCTTCATGCTCATCCATTAAAATTCCGCCATTCCTAAGTGATCTGAACAGGTTGCAGTCCAATGCTTCAAGAATTGATGTCTCACCTACATTGATGTCTGAATATGGTGAAGCCGGACACGGTTCGGCACCGCCATGGGAATTGATATGGAAAAAACCTCTTCCCGCTGCAAGACATCCCTCTGATGTCTTTTCATCACCAGGAAATGACATGAAGAGCATATCATCATACTCATTGCGCAGACTGTCTATCTCTTTAAAGAGCAGATCCCTTTCACTGTCTCCCGGAGCAAGATCCATTCTTTGCCCATTCATCGGAACATACTCAATGAAAAACACCACCTTGCATCCCAAATCATGCAGTTCATCAATATAATCTCTTGAAAGTAGAGTTGCCAAGTTTTCTTTTGTAAATGTTAGTGAAGCACCAAAAATGATGTTTTTCTTTTTCATCAGCTTCATCGATTCAATCAGTTGGCTGTATACTCCTTTCCCCCTTCTTGAATCGGTAACCTCTTCACCTCCTTCAATGGAAAGAATAGGCACCAGGTTCCTGTTGTCATCAAAAAGTTTAAAGTAATCATCATCAAGCAAGGTTCCATTAGTAAATATCGGAAAGAGTATTTCAGGATAATTGCTGGCCTTGGTTATGACATCTTGTCTTATCATAGGCTCTCCGCCTGCAAGAACAATAAAGCTTATTCCAATATCCCTTGCCTGCCTGAATATGTCTTCCCACTCATCATCTGAAAGCTGATTTGAAGGTGTTTCGTCATTGCATGCGTCGCTTGCCCTTGAATAGCATCCTGCACAGTGCAGATTGCAGCTGCTTGTTATGCTTGCAATCAAAAATCCAGGGATGTTTTTGCCTTGTTTGTCATAGCTTTCTCTTATCTTGTTGGCCTTTTTGGCATGCTTTGTGAATTTAAGCAGGAATATGCTTTCCTTTGGATTTCTAAAAGTAGCGCGCATTGCATCCTTCAGGATGATTTCAACGCCATTTGTTAGGTATTCCTGAATATTGAAATCACTTTCACTCATTTTTTCACCTTTATGCAGTCGAGCAGGAAATTGGCATGGTCTTCTGTCTGTTTGAAAAAATCATCAAGGAGATTTTGAGGAATGTCTTCATATTCTGCACACATCTCCATAATCATGTATATCGGAAAGCTGTAATACTCCTTGGCCATGAGTTCAGGGTCAAGACCTTGTTTGATGATGCCGTTTTCCTTAAGAATTGTGAAAAACTCCCGCCAGAACATCAACGGTTTTTTCAATATCTCATCTTTGAAAAACAGTCTTATATGTTCATTGTAATGCATTTGGATAAATATCAATTTCCATATTTTCAGGTTTCTCTCCTGAGTGAACATCTTCCTTATCGCTTCAGAACCCATATGATAGAACATTTCCGGGTTTTCAAGCAATATCTCATTATCGCTTGACAGGACAAGCTCCTTGCTGTTCAGCAGTTCATCATATTCAAAAAGTCCGCTTAAGTATTGAAATATGTCTATTAGTATTGCTTCCTTTGATGGATAGTGACTATATATTGAGCTTTTTTTAATGCCCACCTCTTCAGCAATCTCCCTAAGTGAAACTGAGTCGTATCCTTTTTTTGAAAACAAATCCAGTGCCACGTCAAAAATCCTTTCTTTAGTATTCATTTTACCTACCAACCGTTCGTTAGGTATATTATTTCATTCATCATTAATAAAATTAACTGTAAAAATCAAAAGTTATTGTTTAAAAAAAGCTGATTAATTAAAAGTATTTTTCTGTTTTAAAAAAAATAAGGATAAGGGAAAGGGATTTCCCTTAAGATACTACTATTTTATACTTGTACACGACAAAGTAACCGTAGCTGTAGTGGTAATGGGTAGATTTTTTACCGCACAGGTCACATTTGAATTTTGAAGTTGCCTTATAATTTACCTTTTTAGCATAGTATTTATGTGATTCAGGTTTATATTTCATCCACCATTTTTTAGTCACGGTCTTTCTATAGTACTTGTCAATACCATTGGTTCCCTTATAATGGTCAGCTAATGAACCACTTGCATATAATGTAACTTTACCGGATTTGACCTTGACCTTTTCTATACCCACTCTGCTTTTTAGGATAAGCCATCCTCCTTTGACATATTTGCCTCTGGATTTTATTTTAACGACAATCTTTTTAATTTGGCCGGTGTATACCACAGGCTTTTTGAAAGTGATTTTGACTTTCTGACGTTTTTTCATGATTGCCTTTGCCTTGGAGACTTTGGATTTATACAGGTTTTCATTTCCAAGATACACTGCGGTGTATTTGTATTTTTTGATTTTTTTCAATTTAATCTTTTTAGTGGCCACACCATTTTTAACGTTGACCTTGTAGGTTTTGCCGTTGATTTTGAATGCGACTTTACCCTCATTGACATTCTTGCCGTTGCTTTTTACAGTAGCTTTAAGTTTGATTTTGAATCCTTTGTATTCAACGACTTTTTTTGCTTTTACATTTACTTTAGATTTTGTAATTGTAGCGGTTGCAGAAGCTGATCCGCCAATATGACTTACAGATGGACTAAATGTTACAGTCCAAGTTCCAACACCGACAGGAGGTACGAATGAAAAATAACCGTTAGCATCCGGAGTGTAATATTTGGTTACACTTGTTGCACCTTTGGTAAAAACAGCCTTTACATTAATGGAACTGATAGGTTTATTAGTCACCGCATCGGTTATTCTACCTGTCATTGTCGCACCGGACATATAACTGGAATAATAGTTATTGGCCGTGATAACCGCATTTCCTGAGACATACAGGTATGCGCTATCCATAACGACATTATCATAAGTGTTAAATGCAGCCATAACATATGAACCTGGTGTCAAAGTATTTTTTGGAATAGTCATTGTATATGTTTTTTCAGTTGTGCTTGTACTTTGATACTGCTTAGTATAAACAGCTTTAGCGTTTTTATCAAGAACTACGAAATTATAATCATATCCATAAGATCCGCTTACTTTAGAAGGCTTTATATAAACCTTAATAGTTTGTTGTTTATCTGAAGCAATTGTGGTATCTGATAAGTCAATTGAATACCAGTTAGCAAATATCATTGATAATTCAGCATTTGACTGGTCGACCGTTAATTTAGAATCTTCCTGACTAGCGGATAATTTTTCCCCATCAACGAATGAATCATCGTTTGTTTCCTCTACACTTTTTTCCAAATCTTGTTCAAAATTAATTGCTACCTCATCTGCGGTTTCATCATTAACTGTTATGGCATCACTAGATTCATTGACGGCCACAACATCTGCAACATCATCATTTGCGCTAACTGCAGATAACGTGCAAATAACTATCAATAATAATGATAGTATTAAAAAATATTTTTTATCAAACATGTTTTCACCTAAAAATCATCTTAAGCATAAGAATTTTCTTTTGTATTAACATTTTTATATTTATAAGTATATAAAATTATATCTTTTAGAAAAAGCATAAACAGTTCTTTTAATTAAAATAAAACTTAATTGAATTATTTAATCAATTTCTGCGAATTCCAAAATTTTTTTACAATGAAATATTAAAAATAGTTTGTTTCCGCCTGAAACATCTTCAAAAAAAATAAAAAAGAGAGGAAATTAATCCTCTATACAATAGCTATAAAATGTTTATATGGCCTATAGTCGCTGTCATGGGCTTTGTGGAAATGTGTAGTGGTTTTTCCACATCCAGGACATTTGAATACAGATCTAACCTTAATTTTTATGCTGCTTGCCTTATATTTGTGAGATGTAGGAATATATTTGATTTTCACTTTTTTGGTTATAAACCTCTTGTAGGTTTCACCCTTGCGAGTAAATCCTTTAAAGTGGTCAACGGCACTCAAACCTTTAAGTGTTATTTTTCCCACTCCATTTTTGACATTTACGAATATGCTTTTTCCATCAATGGTAACTTGGAGTTTGCCGTTTTTGACTTTTTTGCCGTTTTTGGTTTTGACTAATATTTTAGCAACCTTTTTCTTGAAAATATAGACCTGATAGTTTTTACCATACAATTTGGTCTTGAATGATTTTTTCAGTACAGCTTTTGAATTAACAACATTAGAAGCTGCTAAATTATTATTTCCATTGAATTTAGCAGTGAATTTGTAAGTTTTTACTTTTTTCAAGTTAACTTGTACAGTAGCAACACCATTTTTCACTGGAGCGGTGTAGCTCTTTTTGTTGATTTTGAATGTGACTGTTCCTTCGTTAACATTCCTGCCATTGCATGTTACAACAGCTTTTAGGGTTGTTTTATGACCTGTGTACTCGGTAACCTTATTGGCCTTAATGCTGACTGAAGATTTTTTGATTATTGCCGTTTTGACAACTGACCCTGTAACTCCATATGCACTTGGGGTAAATGTCACAGTCCATGTTCCAACACCTACCGGAGGTTCAAAGAAAATTTGACCATTTTCATCTGGCATATATAATTCAGTTTTTTTGATGTTGCCGCTAGTGAATACTACATCAATGCCTAAAGAAGTAAGTGGTTTTTTACTTTTTTTATCGACAATTTTGGCTGTCATTTTGGAATTGGACATGTAATTGGCATTAAAATCGGAAGATGTAATAACAGAATTTCCAGTAACGTATAAATCAGCAAATGCCATTACCTTAGTATCCCAATCATTCACAGCATATATATCATACATTCCTGGAAGAAGAGTATTTGCAGGAATTGTATATGAAAAAGAGGTAGAACGGCCTGTAATGGAGTCACTCAAAAAAACAATCTCTTCATCCAAATCAAACACAGCCAATCTGAAACTGTATTGTGGCATGTATGATGGGGGCGGAGAAATTGTCCCTTTTATTGTTCCTTTTGAATATGATGAAATTTCATAATCCTCCTCAAAATAGATGTTATATAAGTCATAAGAGCTGGTTGGTGCTGAAAGCACGTCATCAGTCTGATCTTTTGTCAATGCAGAATCATCATTTGCAGACAGTTTTTCTCCATCTGCAATCTCTTCTGCTGTTTCAATTGTGTCCTCATCAAAATTAGTTATTGCATCGCCAGCACTTGCATCATCAATTGCTACAGCATCAGTAGCGTTATCCGCTGCACTTACAGTCGATATTGCGCAAATACTCACTATTAGCAATAATAGTATACATATCTTTTTGTTAAACATATTTTCACCTTAAATTAACTTAAGCATAAGAATTATACCTTATTATACATCTATTTCAATAAGTATATATAATTAACATGTTTTTTTCAAAAATGACATATTTATTTAACAAAATAAAAATAATGTAAATATTTTAAATTAAAAAAATACATTTTCAAAATATGGTTCATTTATTTAAATTAATATTATTCATTTAGTACCAATTTATCAAAAAATTTAATCGAAATTGAATTTTTTAAAATATGAGTGATATGATGCATAGCAAATTTGATTGATAATAAACAAAATTCCAAAAATAGGTATTCAACATGCAAAATATTAATTAAAATATACTGTTTTGATTTTTTTAATAAACATAATATATTAAATTTTAAAATAATTAAAAAGTAAATAATATATAATTAATTAATTAAATAATTATATAACTAAATTGGAGGTTGACAAATGAAAAAATATATGGTCGTACTATTCATACTGGCGGTCGCCTGTGCATTTTCCCTATCGGCAGTAGCTGCCACCAGTTTCGAAAAGCAAGATTTTGACGGTAAATTCAAGATGAATATTATTAAGGGAGCTGATTTTAAGAAAACCGAAGCCGAAGGCGTCGTAACCTATATGGATATGGACAAAAAAATTTTGGTAATATATTATAAAGATTCATCCATCAATAAAAACATGGATGAAAAGGAATATGAATCGTTCCAAGCCACTTCAGGTTTTAAAGCTGATGGAAAAGATGGGGACATCAGAGTATATAAAAAAGACAATATGTACGGAGCTATGACTATTGATGATGGAGTGATGGTTGTTGTTGGATACAAGGACCGGGATGATGCAATAGACATGGCAAAATCAGTTGAATTTACAAAATAATTCAATTCCCCTTTTTCTTTTTTTGAACAAATTTAAGATTTTTCTGTTTTTAAGTTGAGGAATTAGATTATGCATATCAGAAAAGCCGCACTTGAAGAGTTGGATGCAATCATGGACATATACAGAATCGCTCAGGATTTCATGATCAAATCCGGAAATCCAAATCAGTGGGGGCGCAAATATCCTCCGAAAGATCTTATTGAAAGAGACATTGAAAATGAAGTTTGTCATCTAGTCTGCAAAGAAAATGATATCCATGGAGTGTTTGCAGTTTTTAGGGGTGATGAACCTACATACGAACATATTGAAAATGGAAAATGGCTCAATGATGATGAATATGTAACCGTACATAGAATCGCAAGCGATGGCAAGGTTCACGGCATATTCAGGTGTGCCATTCAATGCCTGAAGAAAAACCACACAAACATCAGAATAGACACCCATTCAGACAATATCATAATGCAGGGCCAAATCGAAAAAAACGGATTTGAAAAGTGCGGTACAATATATGTTGCAGACGGCTCTCCAAGGATTGCCTACCAATGGACAAGGTAACTGACTTTATGGAATATTGAA
Organism: Methanobrevibacter sp. UBA212; assembly: GCF_905233225.1. NCBI lineage: Archaea > Methanobacteriati > Methanobacteriota > Methanobacteria > Methanobacteriales > Methanobacteriaceae > Methanobrevibacter > Methanobrevibacter sp. UBA212. The sequence goes on along the minus strand of NZ_CAJODJ010000026.1, from coordinate 11,367 downwards.
AATTTTTCAAAAAAATATATTACAATCAAGATACAAATATATAATAGTTTAATATTGAATTGGATTGGATAATTATGAATGTAGAAAAGCTAGTTGGAAACACACCGATGATTAAGATTGATTATGAATATGAAGGAAAGAAGGGCAGCATATACACCAAGCTCGAATACTACAATTATACCGGAAGCATAAAGGACAGGATTGCATTATACATTATCCAAAATGAAAGGGAAAACGGCAATTTGGCAGACGGCCAGCCTATCATTGAAGTTACAAGCGGAAACACCGGCATTGCATTCAGTGCCATCGGTGCCCTTTTCGGCCATGAGGTCCATATATTCATGCCTGACTGGGTATCCCTTGAGAGAAGAAAACTCATTGAAATGTACGGTGCTCACGTTCATCTGGTATCAAAAGAGGAAGGAGGATTCAAGAGGGCCTTGGAGATGGTTGATGACTTTGCAGAGGAAATCGGTGCATATAAACCACTCCAATTTGACAATGAATTGAATACTCAGGCCCAATATTACACTACCGGCCAGGAAATAATAGACGAGATTCCTGATGTGAACGCTTTCGTTTCAGGAATCGGAACAGGCGGAACACTGATGGGAATCGGTCAGAGAATAAAGGACCACAATCCAGATTCAAAAGTATTTGCACTCGAACCTTCCACATTGTCCATACTTAAGATGGGAATGGAAGAGGGAAGCCACATGATTGAAGGAATAGGTGATGACTTCATTCCGGGCATTGTGGATGAGAATCTTATTGATGATATCGTATTGATTGATGACTGCGATGCAATCAACATGTCCAAAAGAATAGCCAAGGAGTTCGGTTTGGGAATAGGAATTTCAAGCGGAGCAAACTTCCTTGCAAGTGTCCTTATGGACAGTGATGAGTTGAAAATCGCCACTGTTTTTCCGGATGACAATAAAAAATACATCACTACAAAGCTATCCGAAAAAATAGATGAAAATCCTAAGCTCCATTCAAATAAGGTAAAACTCATCAATTTTGAAGTAATATAACTATTTTTAAAAAAATTAAGTAAGTTAGGAAAAATCCTAACTGAAATCATAGTGGATATTGTGCAGCTTGTACAGGCATACTGAACTGCTTGAAGGGAAGGCATAAATCATATAGTCCAGCTCTTCAAGGGTTATTTTCTTATTGATGATGAATGCGAACATGTTTGCCACGTTTTCTGCATCCGCAGCATATATTTCGGCACCTACAATGTTGAGGTCCCTATCCACAATGACTTTCGCCTCAGCGGTACGGTCGTTTTTAAGCTCAAGGGAATATGAGTTGCCGTATCTGATTGTATGCACATCGTATTCATCGCTTTCTTCGGCCACATATGCAGGAACGCCAACTGTGGCGATTCTTGGAATTGTATATGCAACTGCAGGAACGACAGGATATGTTATCTCATCAGCCTTGCCCAGCAATTCCTTTGCAAGGTATTTTGAGTGATGTATTGCAACGGTTACAAGCTTTGCAATTCCTGTATCTGCAACATCCCCTGAAGCATAGATGTTGGGAACTTCAGTCTGAAGGTGTCCGTTTACCTTAATTCCCTTGTTTGTGTATGTCAGGCCCACATTTTCAAGGCCGATGTCTTCAACATTTGCTGTTCTGCCCATTGCGGCAATAACATAGTCTCCGGTCAGGCTAAGGCCGCTTTCACATTTGACTGTAAAGCTGTCTTCATAGGCAACGTTATCGATTTTTGCTTCGGGATCTCTTAAATCATCATCGGAGTTCAATGCATTTTCAACATTAAGGACCTTATCTTCGGGATTGTCTATATCGATATTGCTTATTACTTCAGTTACTGTCTGGTTAAAATGGAAATTAATGTTTTTTTCTTTAAGGATTTCAATCACGTTCTGTACATATGGTTGGTGGAAGTATTTAAGAGCCATATTTCCCCTGATTATAACATCTGCGCTGAGTCCTGCCTCTGCAAGTATTGATGCAAATTCCATTCCGACAAATCCTGCGCCTATGATGATTGCATGTTTCGGCAAATCGTCAATATCCAGAAAGTCAGTGCTGTCATGAAGGTATTCCTTTCCAGGGATATCAGGAATGACAGGTTTTAGGCCTGTGCAGATTACAATCTTGTCTGTTGTAAATGTCTCATCGCCGACTTTAACGGTATGCTCATCCAAAATTATTCCCTTTCCGTGGGCAACATCAAGGTCATATTCCTTGAATTTGCCGTCCAAAAATGGGGCCATGTTTGCAATGCGTTTCCTTTTCAGCTTCATCAAATCCGGCCAACTGACATTAAAGTCACCGTCTTTTCCAACGCCCTCAAAGTTTTCTGTCAGTGCCTTGATTTCATAAGGCGCATCAAGCAATGCCTTTGAGTTGCATCCTCTGTTTGCACAGGTTCCACCGTATAGGCTTTCTTCAACGATTAAAATTTTAAGTCCTTCTTTTCTTAAGAATCTGCCACCTTGCCAAGCGGCATTTCCACTTCCAATATATATGACATCATAATCCATTTTATTTACTCCTAGGTAAATATTTGTTTTAAAGAATATAAAAGTTAATAAATGATTTTTGAAAAAAATGATATCATGAAAGATTATCTCTATATCGATTCATCCGATGATGCCCACCAGTCACGATTCAAGGTTTCGGATACTCCCAAAATCGACCATCTGATAAAAGAAAAGCAATTTACCAAAGCTTTAAGCGAAATAGATAACTCTTTAAAGACAGACTATAATTACACCAACTTAAACCTCAAGGGAATCGTTTTGCAAAATCTTGGACGATTTGATGAATCTCTTGAGTGTTTTGATGATGCGCTGAAACTTCATGAATCCTCCGACATTCATCTTAACAAGGCCAACTGCTTATATGGATGGGCAAAAGTTACATTTTTCCCCGAAGCCGATTACGAAAAGGCATTAAGACTAATAGAGTGCGGAATTGAAAATATTCCTGAAAGTGAAGATCCCTCTGAGTTCTACTTCCTTAAGGCTGAAATCCTGGAGGCATTAAATCAGCTTGCCGATGCCCATAAATGTTATCTGACTGCATATAAGGAATTTGACAGGCTCAGGGAATTTGAAGAGCAGTGCGAATATCTAAACACCACCCAGGACACTCTAATCAATATTGTAGGAAGCGACTTCTATAACTTCACACCTGAAGCCGGAAATGTCCTGAGTCTGGTCAGGGATGAGGACAACGAGCATGATCCTGATGCAGTAGCGGCAGTGTATGAAGGTGAAACTGTAGGATATGTTGCAAATAATCCATATACTCTAATCGATGAGGTCAAAAGCGCAAGCGACATTAAAAATTCAATTTCAGACAATCAGAAGGCTGAGATATTATTCATTTACCTTGGAGAATATGTAGTTGCTAAACTTCTAGATTAATGAACTTGATTTTGCTGTTTCTGCTGATCTTTGATTTTCCCATGTATCTTTTTATATTCAATTCAAACCTCGGTGCCCTTCTTGTATCCAGGGGATTGTTATATTGATAGTTGATGTCCTTTGTGATGTAAAAGGTTTCATATGCCGCAGCATTAATATGATTTTTCATTATCCTCACCAATTTTTGATTGAAATCTAATTTTTTAAAGGACTTGATATATATCCCTGATTAAATTTTATTTTAAATTCCCATTTCATCTATATTAATGAGAAGGATAGTTTGTTAAATGAGTTTTATTTTCAATACTCATAAAATAAACCATCTTTCAGTTGATATAATGGCACTTTCAGAGTCATCAGAATTTTCTTTTTTGATGTTTTTTACAAATCCTCTAAAATCTCTTGAAATTAATTAATTGATATTTTATTCATCCTATTTAATATTTATTGAATTGTAATGGCTTTAAAAAATTTATATAACTCTGAAAAATTGCTTTCATTGAAACATGTTATAAAAATCTTTTGGATTTAAAAATCAAAGGTTCACAGGAAAGACTATATTTGTTTCATTTAGAACTGTTTCATTAGAAACATTTATATTCTTTCAAAACATATTATGAATCAGGTGAAAAATATGGAGGATGAAAGTTATCAGGCACTAAATGACAATACACCATTTGTCGCATGGATTCACAACATTTCCCTGAATCAGCAGAAATACATGAAATCAAAATTCAATGAACTTGATTTGGGCCATGATGTGAGATATATCATGTTCATCTACGATAATCCAAACTGCTCTCAGGAGGATGTGGCGAACATGTTTTGCCAAAGCAAAGGAAACATTGCAAAGACATTAAGAAAACTTGAAGAGCAGGGATTTATCCAAAGAGAGGTCAATCCAGAAAACAGACGCAAATACATGTTGAATACAACCGAAAAGGGAAGAAATCTTGTTCCAGAATACAGAAGAATATCAAAGGAATGGGAAATGGAAGTGGGAATAACAGAAGACGACATTGAAGTCAAAAGAAGAATAATGGAAATAGCAAAAAGAGGCATGAATCTTATTGAAGATAATTAAAGAGGGAGAAAAAATGAAATTAGAGTTCGAAACATATGTAGTGGCAATATCATTCATAACATCATTTTTTGCAGTCTTTCTATCAAATGGAATAATCATTGGGGTTCCAGCGATAGCACAGGACTTTGCAATGAACAATGTTATTCAAAACTGGGTTCCAACAATATTTTTCCTGGTGGTTGCAGTCTTTACAGTGCCGGCAGGACAAATTTCAGGAAAATTCGGAGTTAAAAAGTCATTGCTTGCAGGAATATTTGTATTTCTTGCAGGCTCAATTGGCGCATGTCTGTCATTTTCAACAGAATCATTCCTGGTATTCAGGATTATTCAGGGTGCGGGAGTGGCATTCCTGAACGTATCTGCAATGGCAATGGTAGTGCATGCGGTCAAACCGCAAAATCGTGGAAAGGCATTGGGCTTTACAGTGACAGGAGTATATCTTGCAACATCCCTGTCCCCTGTAATCTGCGGATTTCTAGTGCATAATCTCGGCTGGAGGTCCATGTTTTACTTTGTGATTCCATTTTTGGTATTATGTATCATTTTGATGATTCTGAAAATACCTCAGGAGTGGAAAACATATGAAAAGGATAAAATCGACAAGGTCGGATCCGTATTATATGCAATAGGCATTCTAGCTTTCATTTATGGATTCACTTCACTGATAACAACAACAGGAAAGATACTGACCCTTACAGGCCTCATAATATTGGCAATATTCGGATGGTATGAGTTAAGGCAGAAATCACCTGTATTCAATATGAACCTCTTCAAAAACAAGAAGTTCACATCATCCAACGTTGCGGCATTATGCAGCTATCTGGCGATTATGGTTGTTACAACAATCCTAAACTACCATTTCCAGTATGTGAGGGGGTGGGATGCCCAAATGTCAGGAATGATATTAATCATCACACCTATCATCATGGCGATAATGGCTCCTAATGCAGGAAAGCTTTCAGATAGGATACATCCTCAAAAGCTCGCCGCATTGGGAATAGGAATAGCCGCAATCGCATTGGGAATCCTGACATTCCTCACAGGTGAAACTCCACTGTATATCGTTGTTCTTGCAATGGTGCTGCAGGGTATCGGAATGGGGCTCTTCTCAAGTCCGAACATGAACGCCATCATGAGCTCAGTTCCTCCAAGAGATGCACCGACAGCATCCGCATCACAGGCAACAATGAGAACCATAGGCCAAACAATGAGTTTAGGGCTTTTGACATTGATATTTGCTTGGGTAATGGGCAGCCTGAAACTGGATCCTCAATATGCGGCAATGATTGTGCAGGCTTCACAAATAATCTGTATAATATGTACAGTCGCATGTGTCCTTGCGGTATTCGCATCACTTGTCGGAATCAGGTCAAGCGACAAGTTCAACACTGACCGTTAAATCAAAAAACATATCTGGGCACTGGATTTCAGTGCTTGGATATACATTTTACTATTTTTTTTAATGTAATTTTCATCACCATTTGGAATATATTAATTAGTGTAGTCAACAAAATATTACTTAAGGTGAAAATATGCAAAAATCAAGCAAAATAATTATTATTGTAGTGTCATTAATAATTATCGGAGGGATACTATTTTTTGAAAGCACACACTATCCCGAAATTGAATATACTACAATCGCTAATACCAGTATCGGAACAGTGAAAGTCGGAATTGCCGGAAATGAAAACGCCACCAAATGCATTGCTCTGATAACCGGAATTCATCCAAGGGAAACCCTGTCAATTGAGCCTGAAATACAGGCTGCACGACAATTCGGAAATGACAATGTCAAGATTATCAACTATAAGGTAACCGTAACTGACAGTCCTGATGATTATGAAAAGGGAAGGGCAAACGGGGAAAGCCTGGTTCATGATTATGTCAATCCAAATGTTACCGCTTCCGATGCAGATGCAGTGATAATAAGCCATTCCCATAATCCGGAATATGGTGAAGGTTTCTATCTTGCCACACCTGCTATGGATAACTCTTCTGTAAGCATTGCCGAAAAGATAAGCGAAAGCAGCGATTTCAACTATTATCCTGTAACTGGAAACGAAACATACAAATCCACCTCTGCCGTTTTGGTTTCAAAGCCGATTGCACAGGCAGGATATCCGACATTTGTATATGAAATTCCTGAAGACATTTGGGAAAGCACCGCAACCGACAAGACTAAAGAACTATTTAATTTGATAGCTGAAAACATCTAAAGTGATATTATGAAAAGAAAGGAAGTCATTCTGTTTATGACCGTGGGAACTGGTACAAATTTAAACATAAATGAAGAAAACTCTCAAAACCATGCACAAAAATTATATTATACTATAAATAAGATACGCCCAGACAAAGTCATATTTTTTGCATCAGGCAAGTCAAAAGGGACAGTTGAATATATAAAAGAACTATTTCATAAAGATAATGATGAATTCATACTGGATGAGGATTATCAGATTGTCATAATAAATGCAATCGATGATTTGAATACCTGTTTTGAAGCATATGAATCAAAGATATGGGAATTGGACTATGAAGATGGCGGCGACTATGATATAATTATGGATTACACCTCCGGAACCAAAACAATGTCTGCCGCAATGGCAAGCTGCGGAATGTTCTATTCAAAGGATCTGATTTCTGTCGGAGGCGACAGGTCAACCGGCGAAGTTTCAAGGGGAACAGAAATCATCAACTACCAAAACATCTACAAGATATATGACAAGTTCGCCTTGATGAGAACAAGAAACAATTTTAACGCCAATCGTTTCAGGGCATGCATCGATATCCTGAATTATATAGTCGATTTGAACATCCATAAGGAATCATTAATGCATCTCTGCAAAGCATATTATGCATGGGACAATATGGATTTTGAAGATGCATATGACCATCTGAGAAAAGTAAATTTAAACCAGGTCGAATTCATGGAAGTCAAAAATGATATCAAATTTAACCTGAAGGCCCTTGGAAACATCATCAATTCCAAATCGGTAAATCTGAAAAACTGCTATATTCTTGCAAGCCTGATTAACAATTCAATAAGAAGGTCTGAGGAATTCAAATACGACGATGCAATAGCAAGGTTATACAGGTCATTTGAACTGATTGCACAAATCGAATTGACCAAATACAATATCAAAAGCTCAGATATCGATGTTTCAGTACTTAAACAAAACAATGTATCGGACGAGTTCATAATGGATTTGGAAAAAACAAGAGAAGATGGAAAAATAAGGATAGGCTTGGAAAAGGATTTCCTGCTTTTAAATGAACTTGGAAATGATTTGGGAAAACACTATGTCGAAAACGAATCAAAAATCAAAAACCTGACACGAAAGAGGAACAATTCCATTTTGGCCCATGGCCTTGATTCACTGACTCAAAATGACTTTGATGAATTCCTTGATATAGTGCTAAATTTATCATATTCCCTGGATAAGGACATGAAAAAATTCATAAAACAAACAAAATTCGCTAAATTTGATTTAAAACTGAAATTAAACCAGAATTAATAATTTTTTTAAAAAAAAGAAAAAAGGAATAGTTAATTAGAATGGAAGACTTGAATAGGTTCCTTGGAATCTGAATGATTTTGTATTCCAATTAACTACTGTTCCAAATGAATTTCTTGAGCTTGTTGGGTCTACAACATGCCAGCTACCGTCAACTAGTACCTGAGCCCATACGTGACCGTATGTACTTCCACTGGAGAATGTACATGTTCCGTGTACATATCTTGCAGGAAGTCCTGCGGTCCTATACATTGCAATGAGCAAATGTGCCTGGTCTACACAATTTCCTGATCCATGGTTATAGGTACCTACCGCACCATAGTTTGTATCGTAATAGAAACTGTATGATATGGAATCCCTTACATAGTTGTAAATCGCTTTAGCTTTTGCTAAGTTGCTAGACAATCCACTGGTAAGTGAGTTCACTTTTGATTTAATCTTGGAGTTTCCAACTTGACAATTACTGGTGGACTTGAGATATATGCTAAGATCCTTAACAGTATTTTTCTCATTCAAACCAGTTCCACCTTGTGAACTTGAAGAACCTCCGGTACCGTATGTGATTACGCAATAATTAGGCAGTTGATTATTATTGTTTCCATAGAATGCTAAAATTCTTGAGAATGCATCTATCAATTCGGAGTAGATGATTTTTCCAACGGCAGAGTTAGCATAATTCGGTGCCTGCTTGTTGTTTTTAATGAATGTTACAGCATTCTTGGCAACAGTTATGTAATCTTTTTTGTATAATTCAACTGAAGAAATTGTGTCACCACTAGGTGAAGTCGGTGCAGCCACTCCTTTTAGGATAGGAACATTTCCGGTATTGGAACTGCCGAGATTGCTGATTGCCTCACTCATCACATATAGGAATTCAGGCATTGTAAATGTTAGTCCGCCTGCAGATACGCTGGATGGCACCTTATTGTTGTCAGCATAATATGCCTTTATGGTTTTTGCGCCGGCAATAACATTCTTAAGGGTTATGAAATCAATTTTTTTCACAGTTAAAGTTGTAGTACCTGAACTTGGAGCATTCAGGTTGTTACCGGTGAATGTATATGAAACCTTAACAGTTCCAGGAGTGAATGTTGCTTTAATGGTTGCATAACCATCTGAAGCGGTTTTAGCACTGTAAGTCTGTGAGTTGACTGTCAATTGTACGTTACCTTTGGATATAGGTTTATTGTTCTGGTCCAGCACTAATATCTTACAGGATTGTGATCCTTCATAAATGGTGGTTTCAGATTTCCAGCTTACAGAAGTCGGAGTCCTTTCAACAACGCTGATTGCGGTTAATCCTGATTGTGCATTAAGTTTGGAATCCGCTTTGTTAGAAAATTTAATTTCATAGTTTCCAATATCCAAATTGATAGGTATTGAAACAATTCCCTTGCTGTTAGTGACTTTGGTCTGTGTCTGACCATTTATGGTAAGGGTGACCTTCTTATTTGCAATTGGAACACCGCCTGATGTTAAAGCTACTTTATATAATGTTCCTGCACCATGGCCAAATACTGTAGTGCTTTTAACAGTGTAAGTGACTTTTTTGGTTGGAATGACTGTTAATCTATTCTTTACACTGGATGCTTTGTAGTAACCTGACTTGGCAAAGGAGTATTTCATAGTATATACTCCGTTTTTAAGTGAAGGTAACTTGAAACTAGCAAAACCTTTTGCATTTGTTTTGGCAGAGTATTTTTTACCGTTTAAAGCTAATCTGACAACTTTGCCTTTTGCAGGAGCATAACCCAATTGGTTAAGCAGTTTAACCTTAACTCTTTTTTTGTCCTTTTTAAGGAAAAGGTAATCTTTGGATGTTAATGAAGTTTTTGATGTTCTGATTACTTTTACCTTATTGGTTTTTTTCGAACCGTCAGCATTATAGGAAATAATCTTGTAGGTTCCTTTACGTAGTTTGGTTAAGGATAAGCTGGCTTTTCCTTTACTGTTGGTTTTTACTTTGTATGTTTTACCCTTAATTCTAAATTTTACAGTTTTTTTAGCTAATGCTTTCCCATTGCTTTTAAGGAAAGTCGCAGTGAATTTCTTGCCGTCAGTATAAACTTTACTCATATCGCTGGAAACAATAGTTGAAAGGATTTTAACTGTATTGGTTAAGCTATAACCGGTATCAGGGTTAGTAGCAACAACTTTATATGTTCCCGGCTTAAGATCAATGCTTAAGGAAGCGACACCTCTGCTGTTAGTCATTTGAGTATACTCTTTACCATTTAATGTAATTTTAACATTGGTATTTGCCAATGCAGAACCGTTTATGTCTAAAAATGTTGCAGTATACTTTGCACTTCCTTTATAATATTTAGTAACGTCATTTGCAGTGACTGTTTTTGATACATCAATGGTTGATGGTGCATTATTGTCACTTGCCAAAATATTACTGTCCTCAGTGTTAGTTGATAAAGTATTTGAATCTTCAGATTTTAAAACATCGTTTGATGAATCATTATCAACAACAGCTTCCGTTGCCTGCAGTTCAGACGAGTCATCACTAAGCGTGATTAATCCGTCATCCTGTGAACTGGAGGCATATGAATCCGTTACATTTACATCACTTGCATATATTGTACCGACCGATAATGCAACAGTGAGCACAAATATTAAAGTGAGAAATATTCTCTTGTTCAAAATAATTTACCCCCATAACAAAATTAATATCTACGAGATTATTCTCGCTTAAATATTATATAATGCAAATATCTTATATAAACCTTTTTATTAGCTAAATCTCATTAAATGAGTTTGATTTTAAAAAATAAAGTTAATACATTATGAAAATATTGCATTGAAGTGATTTTTACTTAGATTTAACAATAAAAAGCTTATAGCATATGAAAGAATATATTAAGCAGTTTAATTTGACAGAACTTAAATCATTAATTTTTTAACTTTATTGTGCAAGAATTCTCCGGCTTCTTTAAGCCGGAGATGAATTGCACATTTACTGGGTTAGTGTCTATATTTTTTTTATGTGGATGGGGTGGTGAGATTACTTTTCAAATGCTCTCGGATAAATGCCATATAATATGTAGGTTTATAATATGTAATATAGAAAGATGGGGGAAAAGCTTCAATTAGTTAGTTTTTTTCCTTTCTTTTTTTTTTAAGCACGGTTTCATAATAATAATATTCTAAAAAAAAAAACAATCCTTTTAGTGATTATTTTTAGTCATTAAGATGATGTTTTTAGGATTTTTTTTATAATTTTAATAAAATATAAAAAAAAAGATGTTGAAAAATGTGCGATAAAACTTTTATTTTAACGGATAAGGTTGAATTTGTTCCTGATGAAGAGATGGAAAAGGAATTATGGTTTAATATTAATGCCAGTGCTTTT